>CAZGDZ010000531.1:0-1510 GCA_964524855.1 uncultured Macromonas sp. | reverse complement strand
GCGAGTACGCCCGGTTTGTTAACGCTGCCCCGCAGAGCGTTGCCGAATACGAAGACGCTAAAAATCAACTGCAGACCAAACAGCCGAAAAGCAGCAGCAGGGACTACTTGTCATGACCGAACAACCAGAGATATTGATTTGCGTCCCAGGCGACCCTGTTGGCAAAGGCCGGCCCCGCGTAGCAATGCGCGGCCACCGGCCGTCCATGTACACGCCGCATAAGACCGCCGACTACGAGCAGCAGGTCAAGGCCGAGGCCGAGAAGAGCATTCAGGGGCGGGCGCCGTTTGCCGGCCCTGTCGAGCTCAAACTGCAGGTCTTTACCGGAATCCCGAAGTCATACCCGAAGCGCAAGGCCGAGGCCGCCAGGCTGGGCAAGATCGCGCCGACGAAGAAGCCGGACATCGACAACGTGGTGAAGGCCGTGTGCGATTCGCTCAACGGGGTGGTGTGGGTCGATGACGTCCAGGTGGTCGATCTGCACGTTACCAAGCGATTCGGCGACGAGCCCTGCATCATCGCCATCGTCACGCCCATAGAACTCGGGAGTAACCATGAATGAGCTGGCTCTTTTCGCAGGCGCTGGTGGAGGAATACTCGGCGGCCACCTGCTGGGATGGCGTACCGTCTGCGCCGTTGAGCGTGATGCCTACGCAGCACAAGTTCTGGCGCAACGACAAAACGATGGAGCCCTCCCAGCTTTCCCGATTTGGTCTGATGTGTGCAGTTTTGACGGAAGACCATGGCGAGGCCTTGTTGACGTGGTTTCGGGAGGATTTCCTTGCCAAGACATCTCAGCAGCAGGTAACGGGGTTGGGATTGACGGCGAGCGGTCTGGCCTCTGGCGTCAGATGGCTCGAATCATCGGTGAAGTACGACCCAGCCACGTCTTCGTGGAAAACTCACCGCTGCTTGTGGGACGAGGACTTGCCGTGGTCATCGGTGACCTTGCCGAAATGGGGTATGGCGCTCAATGGGCTTGTCTATCGGCATCCGACACTGGAGCGCCCCATCAGCGCGACAGAATCTGGCTTGTGGCCAACGCCTACGGTTCACGGCAATCACAACATGCCAGGCAGCAGCAAGACAGCGGGTTGGGGGCTAAGCAGTGCCGTGAAGATGTGGCCGACGCCCAATGCATGCAAGGCATCAAACGACACGACTCTCAGGAAATCGGGAGACGGCCGAGATCGCCCAAACAAGCTTGGCTGGGCGGTCTCAGAGAATGCGGAAGACCTGACAGAGCCTGGCCCCCTGAACCCGGAATGGGTCGAATGGCTGATGGGGTGGCCTTCCGGGTGGACAGACTTAAAGCCCTTGGAAATGGCCAGGTTCCACGAGTGGCAGCGGCAGCATTCGCCATGCTAGCCCTTGATCTGGATCACCAGCCCGACTAGGATTGCGCCTGTGCCTCCGGTTGGTCACCGGCACTTAGTCTCCAGGCTAGGTCGAAAAGGGCGCCGACTCGCCCCCGTTAGGGGCTTCCCTCAGAATTGCATCGCGCTGTTGC
>CAZGDZ010000530.1:0-1511 GCA_964524855.1 uncultured Macromonas sp. | reverse complement strand
CTGCGCTCGAAGATCAAGCAGGTGGCTTCGGGCCGTTTCGGCGTGACAGCCGAGTACCTGGTCAGTGCCGACCAGATCCAGATCAAGATGGCCCAGGGCGCCAAGCCGGGCGAGGGCGGCCAGCTGCCGGGCGGCAAGGTGTCCGAGTACATCGGCTTCCTGCGTTACTCGGTACCGGGCGTTGGCCTGATTTCCCCGCCGCCGCACCATGACATCTACTCGATCGAGGACTTGGCCCAGCTGATCCATGATCTGAAGAACGTCAACACTCGGGCCGATATTTCGGTCAAGCTGGTGTCGGAAATTGGCGTTGGCACCATCGCTGCTGGTGTGGCCAAGGCCAAAGCGGACCATGTGGTGATCGCTGGTCACGACGGTGGCACGGGTGCGTCGCCCTGGTCGTCCATCAAGCATTGCGGTTCGCCCTGGGAGATCGGCTTGGCCGAGACCCAGCAGACGCTTGTGCTGAACCGACTGCGCGGCCGCATTCGCGTGCAGGCTGACGGTCAGATGAAGACTGGCCGTGACGTTGTCATCGGTGCGCTACTGGGCGCGGACGAATTCGGCTTTGCCACCGCACCGTTGGTCGTTGAAGGCTGCATCATGATGCGCAAGTGCCACCTGAACACCTGCCCGGTGGGCGTGGCCACGCAAGACCCGGAACTGCGTGCCAAGTTCGCTGGTAAGCCGGAGCATGTGGTGAACTACTTCTTCTTCGTCGCCGAGGAAGTTCGTCAGATCATGGCTCAACTGGGTATCCGCAAGTTTGACGATCTGGTGGGCCGTGCCGACCTGCTCGACACCCGCGCCGGTATCGCCCATTGGAAGGCCAAGGGGCTGGACTTCAGCCGTTTGTTCTACCAGCCGCAAGTACCGGCCGACGTGCCGCGCAAGCATGTGGATGTGCAAGACCACGGCCTGGACAAGGCGCTGGACGTCAAGCTGATCGAGAAGTCGCGTGCGGCCATCGACAAGGGCGAGAAGGTCAGCTTCATGGAAACGGCCCGCAACGTGAACCGCACCGTCGGCGCTATGCTGTCGGGCGAGGTGACGCGTCATCACCCAGAGGGCCTGCCGGACGACACGCTGCGCATTCAGCTGGAAGGCACGGGCGGTCAGTCCTTCGGTGCTTTCCTGAACAACGGCATCACGCTGTACCTGATCGGTGACGCCAACGACTACACCGGCAAGGGCCTGAGCGGCGGCCGTGTGGTGGTGCGCCCGAGCATCGAGTTCCGCGGCGACGCGGCCAAGAACATCATCGTGGGCAACACCGTGCTGTACGGCGCAACCCGTGGCGAGGCCTTCTTCCGAGGCGTGGCTGGTGAGCGTTTCGCGGTCCGTCTGTCTGGCGCCACGGCTGTGGTGGAAGGCACTGGCGACCACGGTTGCGAATACATGACCGGCGGCACCGTGGTGATGTTGGGCCGGACCGGTCGCAACTTCGCCGGTGGCATGATCGCTGGCGTGGCCTACGTGACCGACGAGGACGGCCAGTACGCCCAACGCTG
>CAZGDZ010000529.1:0-1518 GCA_964524855.1 uncultured Macromonas sp. | reverse complement strand
TGTTCTACGACTCGATGATCGCCAAGCTCATCGTGCACGGCAAGGACCGCAACGACGCGATTGCCAAGATGCGCGAAGCGCTCAATGCCTTCGTCATCCGTGGCATCAGCAGCAACATCCCGTTCCAGGCGGCGCTGTTGGCGCACCCGGACTTTGTGTCGGGCAACTTCAACACCGGCTTCATCGCGCAGCATTACGCAGGCGGCTTCCGCGCCGAAGATGTGCCACACGACGATGAAGATTTTCTTGTCGCGCTGGCGGCGTTCGTGCGCCGCAAGAGCCGCGAGCGTGCCACCGGCATCAGCGGCCAGTTGCCGGGCTACGGCGTGAAAGTGGGGCAGGACTACACCGTGATCGCCATGGCGGCCGACGGTCAGCACCGTTACCACGCGGTGCATGTGGACGAGTTTGCCGGCGAAACCGGCTACGCCTCGGTTACCGTGGGTGAAAAACGTTACAAGATCACCTCGTCGTCGCGCTTGAACGATGTAGTGATTGCGGGCGAGGTGAACGGCGAGCCCTTTGTGGCGCAGGTGGAGCGTGGCTCGGCAAAGAACCCGCTGGCCCTGGTGGTACAGCACAACGGTACCAAGCTGGAAGCCATGGTGGTCTCGCCGCGCATGGCTGAACTGCACCGGCTCATGCCCTTCAAGGCACCGCCAGACATGAGCCAGTTCGTGCTGTCGCCGATGCCTGGCTTGCTGGTCGAGGTGGCGGTGCAGCCGGGCCAGAAGGTGCAAGCGGGCGAACGCGTGGCCGTCATCGAAGCCATGAAGATGGAGAACGTGCTGTTCGCTGCTGCCGACGGCGTGGTGGCCAAGGTGCTGGCCGGCAAGGGCGAGAGCCTGGTGGTGGACCAGCCCATCGTGGAGTTCGAGAAATGAGCCAGCGCCCCTTTAAGGTGCTGGGTATCCAGCAGATCGCCATCGGCGGGCCCGACAAGACCCGCCTGCAAAAGCTGTGGGTGGACATGCTCGGCCTGGAGGTGACCGGCACCTTCAAGAGCGAGCGCGAGAACGTGGACGAGGACATCTGTGCCATGGGGCAAGGCCCCTACAAGGTGGAGGTGGACCTGATGCAGCCGCTCGATCCCGAGAAGAAGCCCGCCGTGCACACCACGCCCCTCAACCACGTGGGCCTGTGGATCGATTACCTGCCCAAGGCGGTGGAGTGGCTCACCGCGCAGGGCGTGCGCTTCGCGCCGGGAGGCATACGGAAGGGCGCGGCCGGCTACGACATCTGTTTCCTGCACCCGAAGGCGAGCGAGGAGTTTCCCATCGGCGGCGAGGGCGTGCTGATCGAGCTGGTACAGGCGCCGCCGGAAGTGATCGCGGCGCTGGGCTAATCCCGCCGCACGTCGGCAGGAGGAATCTCCACGGTGGTTTGCCGCGTTTCCGTCACCACCACGGCTTCGCCTTCGATCACCTGCCCGTCGGTGGGGGCGGCAGCGGTGGCCTGGGCAGCTTGTTCCCGCAACGCCTGACGCAGCGCGCGGGTCTTCCACCAGAAGTAGGCGAA
>CAZGDZ010000528.1:0-1528 GCA_964524855.1 uncultured Macromonas sp. | reverse complement strand
GGTAGCTGGGGTCGGGCATGAGCACGTCGTCCCCGGGGTCGAACAGCGCCAAGCAGGCCAGTTGCAAGGCCGCTGAGGCGCCGGCCGTGATGGCGATGCGACGCGCGGGCACAGCCACGCCAAAGCGCTGCGCGTACCACTGGCTGATGCGCTCGCGCAGCGGCAGCAGGCCCAGCGCACTGGTGTACTGGGTTTGCCCCTGCGCGATGGCCCGCTCGGCCGCGGCCTGCACCAGCGG
The DNA here is from genome assembly GCA_964524855.1 of uncultured Macromonas sp. Lineage (GTDB taxonomy): Bacteria > Pseudomonadota > Gammaproteobacteria > Burkholderiales > Burkholderiaceae_C > CAZGDZ01. The sequence goes on along the minus strand of CAZGDZ010000528.1, from coordinate 1,290 downwards.
CGGCGCGGTGAAGTCGGGCTCGCCGATGTTCAAAAAGATCATGCGGGGCGCGTCCGGCCCCAGGCTGTCGGCCAGGGCCTGCGCCTCCTTGGCCACCTGCATCACGTAAAACGGATCGATGTGCTGCGCGCGTTGAGACAATTTCATGGGCCAGGAGTCTAGCGCGGTGCGCTTCACCGGCCCGTCAGCTGAGCAAGTCCAGCAAGGTCCGTGCAATCACTTTTGTGGCGCGCCGCAAGTCTTCCAGCGCCAACCGCTCGTCCGCACGTTTGGCGTGCGACTCCAGCACCGTGCGCGGCCCCGCGCCGTAGATGACGCCGGGAATGCCCTGCTCCACGTACAGGCGCACGTCGGTGTAGAGCGGCGTGCCCACGGCGGGAATGGCTTCGCCGAACAACTGCTCACCGTGCTTCTGGATGGCGTTGACCAGCGGCGCGTTGCCCGCCAGGGGCACCATGGCGTTGGCCAGCAGCATGCGGCGCACGTCCACCTTGAGCTGCTTGCCGCCACGCGGGGGGGCAAAGGAGGCCGCGGCCTCTTCGATGACGCGGCGGATGCTCGCCTCCACCTCGGCCGGGTTCTCTTCCGGGATCATGCGGCGGTCGAGCTTGAACACCACCTTGCCCGGCAGCACGTTGGTGTTGGTACCGCCGCTGATCTGGCCCACGTTCAGGTAGGGGTGGGTGATGCCTTCCACCTTGGAGGTGGTCTTCTTGTACTCGGCGTTGAGCTGGTACAGCGCCTGCAGGATGTGTACGGCGCCTTGCAGGGCGTCGGTGCCGCTGTCGGGGATGGCGGCGTGCGCCATCTCGCCCTGCACGGTCACTTCCAGCTGCAGGCAGCCGTTGTGGGCGGTCACGACCTGGTAGCTGAAGCCCGCGGCGATCATCAGGTCGGGTTTGGTCAAGCCTTGCTGCAGCAGCCAGCCGGGGCCCATCTCGCCGCCAAACTCTTCGTCGTAGGTGAAGTGCAATTCCACCCCGCCCTTGAGCGGCAGACCGAGCGATTCCAGCGCGCGCACCGCGAAGGTGAACGTGGAGAAGTCGCTCTTGCTCACCGCCGTGGCGCGGCCGAACATCTGGCCGTCCACCACTTCGCCGCCGTAGGGGTCGTGCGTCCAGCCTTCTCCGGGCGGCACCACGTCGCCATGGGCGTTGAGCGCCACGGTGCGGCCATCGCCGTAGCGGCGGCGCACGATCAGGTTGGTGATGGACTCCAGGCCGTAGTCCTTGACGGCCTGGGTGGGCACGGCGTGTTTTTCAGCGTCGAAGCCGAAAGCCTGCAACAGTT
>CAZGDZ010000527.1:0-1540 GCA_964524855.1 uncultured Macromonas sp. | reverse complement strand
ATCTGGAGCTGAAGTACGGTGATACCGGTGTCTTCGTGCGTGGCAAGTATTGGTATGACTTTGAGCTGAAGGATGAGAGCCGAGAATTTAAAGATATTAGTGATAGCAATCGCAAAGAGGGGGCGCAGTCCTCGGGTGGGGAAATCCTCGATGCCTTCATTTATCACAACTATGTCATCGGCAATCAGCCCGGTTCGGTTCGCCTTGGCAAGCAGGTGGTAAGTTGGGGTGAAAGCACGTTCATCGGCAACAGCATCAACGCCATCAATCCTATTGATGTGTCGGCGTTTCGCCGGCCCGGTGCCGAGGTCAAGGAAGGCCTGATTCCGGTCAATATGTTCTATGTCTCGCAGAGCCTGACCGAGAATCTCTCGGCTGAGGCGTTCTACCAGCTCGAGTGGGATCAGACTGTCGTCGACAACTGTGGAACCTTCTTCTCTCAGGCTGATATTGCCGCAGACGGCTGCTATGACAATCTGCGCGTACTCAACAAGCGCTCTACCTTGTCTGATCCAGCATTGGCAGGGCTTGCTAACTTTGGTGTGGATGTCAATGAGGAAGGTGTGCGTGTTGCACGTGCAGGGGACAGGGATGCCCGCAACTCTGGCCAGTGGGGTGGCGCTTTCCGTTACTTTGCCGAAAGCCTCGATACAGAGTTTGGACTGTATTTCATGAACTATCACAGCCGTGCGCCAATCTTCAGTGCGACCGGCGCGCCTGAGTCGCTATATAACGCAGTCGCCGCTAGCCCGCTGGCGCCTCTGATCATCGCGGGTAACTCCTCCTACTTTATGGAATACCCGGAAGATATTCGGCTTTATGGTTTGAGTTTTTCCACGACCTTGCCCACGGGAACGGCCTGGAGTGGCGAATTTAGCTATCGTCCGAATGCTCCTGTGCAGTTGAACAGTACCGATATTCTGTTCTCTGGTCTGACGCCGCTCCCGGGGCGTAGCGGGGTTTCCCTGCTTCAGGGTGTGCCTGGGCAGGATCAGCATGGTTACAGGCGTAAAGAAATCAGCCAGTTCCAGACGACCTTTACTCATTTCTTCGATCAGGTAATGGGGGCGTCGCGCTTGACCCTGGTGGGTGAAATTGGTGTCGTGCACGTTGGCGGCTTGGAAAGCAGTTCCGAGGTTCGTTATGGTCGTGATCCGGTCTATGGCCCAGGCCCGCTGAGTGGCACCACTTGCCAAGCATTGAATACAAATACCGTTTCGGGCGCAGGTACAGGCGCATCTGCAGCCAACGTATCCACATATTGCGAGGATGATGGTTTTGTCACCAGCACGTCCTGGGGATATCGGGCGCGTGCGATATGGGAATATCCGAATGCAATTGCAGGGGTAAACCTGCGTCCCAGCGTGGCATGGTCGCATGACGTCGATGGGTATGGTCCCAATGGTCTATTCACAGAGGACGCCAAAGCAGTGAGCCTGGGTCTGAATGCCGAGTATCAGAATACCTATACAGCCGACCTGTCCTACACCAGCTTCTTCGGCGGCAAATACAACACCTCTGTCGACCGCGACTTCGTCGC
>CAZGDZ010000526.1:0-1550 GCA_964524855.1 uncultured Macromonas sp. | reverse complement strand
CCGGAGGACATGACTTGCTTCAGATCTTGCGGGGTGTACTGCATGGCGGGTGCTTGCTTAAAAGAAAAAATGGGTTATTCGGCCTTGATGCCGGCTGCTTTGATCACCTCGGCCCATTTGGCCACTTCGGCCTTTTGGTACTGGCCGAGTTCGGCCGGCGTCATGGTGGAAGGCACCATGCCGAAGCCCTTCAGTCGGGTCTGCACTTCAGGCGTGGCCACGATCTTCATGATCTCGGCGTGCAGGCGGTCCACGATGGGTTTGGGCGTGCCTGCGGGTGCGAACACGGCCTGCCAGGAGCCCATGTCAAAGCCGCGCTGGCCCGCTTCGGCAATGGTGGGCACGTCGGGCAACGAGTCCAGGCGCTTGGAACTGGTGACGGCAATGGCGCGCAGGCGGCCGGTTTGGATGTGCGGGCCCACGACCAGCGCGGTATCGAACATCATGTCCACCTGTCCACCCAGCAAGTCTTGCACCGCCGGGCCAGAACCACGGTAAGGCACGTGGGTGAACTTGACCCCCGACTGGTGCGCCAGCAATTCCATGGCCATGTGGGGCGAGGTGCCCACGCCTGGAGAGGCGGACGTGAGACCACCGTTTTTGGCCTTGCTGGCGGCCAGCACGTCGTTCAGTGTTTTGTGCGGGCTGGATGCCGGCACCGCCAGCACCAACGGTCCCGAACCCAGCATGGCAATCGGCTCAAACGATTTCACCGGGTCGTAGCCGATGGGGTTGGTGTACAGGCTGACGTTGATGGAGTGAGAGCTGATGGTGCCACCGAGGATGGTGAAGCCATCGGCCGGTGCGCGCGAAGCCAGGGCCGACCCGACGCTGCCACCGGCACCCGCCTTGTTGTCAATCACCACCTGGGTCCCCAGGGCCGTGGCCAAGGCGGGCGCAATCAGGCGGGCCAGGGTGTCGGTGTTGCCGCCGGGGGCAAAAGGCACCACGTAGGTGATGGGCTTGGCCGTGGGCCAGCCGCCCTGCGCAGCCGCGGGCAGGGTGGCGAATGCGCCAGCCAGCAAAGCGGTGCCGGTGGCGAGGGTGTGGCGAATCAGGGTGCGGCGTTGCATGGTGTGTCTCCTTGGGGTGGGTGAAAAAGTGGGCGTTGTGGGCAGGCCCGCGTCTTCAAAAACGCGGTTGGTGGCCGGTGAACACCGGGTCGTACTTACGCATCTGACCCAGGTCGTCGCGGTTGCGGATGGGGGTATTCAGGTAGTTGTCGTGCAGTCGGGCCAAAGCTTCGCGGTCCAGCGTCACGCCCAGGCCGGGGGTGCGGGTCACGCGCAGGCTGCCGTCCTCGAACTTCAGCCGTCCGCCCTGCACCACCTCGTCGTCCTGCCAGGGGTAGTGGGTGTCGCAGGCGTAGGACAGCAATGGCACCGACGCGGCCAGGTGGGTCATCGCCATCAGGCTGATGCCGAGGTGGGAGTTGGAGTGCATGGACAGGCCCAAGCCGAAGGTCTGGCACATCGTGGCCAGGCGCTGGGTGGCGCGCAGACCGCCCCAGTAGTGGTGATCGCTCAGCACAATCTTCACCGGGCAGCCCA
>CAZGDZ010000525.1:0-1557 GCA_964524855.1 uncultured Macromonas sp. | reverse complement strand
CGGGCTTCCAGCTCGTCCAGATCGAAGGGTTTGGGCAGGTAGTCGTCGGCCCCGGTGTTCAAGCCAATGACCCGGTCGCCCACCGTACCTCGCGCGGTGAGGATCAGCACCGGCGTGCGCCAACCGCGCGAGCGGGCCAGCTCCAGCACCTGCAAGCCATCCATGCCAGGCAGTGTCAGGTCCAACGCCACCACGGCGGGCTGGTGCTCAGCCCACGCCACCACTGCCTGGGTTCCGTCAGCGCAAGTCAGCACATTCCAGCCTCGCCGTGACAGGCTGCGCACCAGGGTGGCACGCAAGGCGGGATCGTCTTCGATCAGCAGCAACTTCATGGATTTAGGGTTTACACCTACGCTCTGGACAGGCAAATGACAGGTCTGGTTTCCATCATTGCTTCATGGCACTTTCACTGTGCCATGGAACAGCCGGTTGACCGCATTGTGCGGCCAAAATCAACCGGCAATCCCAAAACCGGCGCCACTGGCGCCATCTGATCTGGAGACCGTGAATGTCCAAAACCCCATCTGTGTCCCGCTGGCTGTCTGGCGCCGGCCTGGCCCTGTCCGTCGTGGCCACCCCATTGTGGGCCTTTCAGCCCAGCAGCACCGAATGCATTGCCCCCGCGGGTGCGGGCGGCGGCTGGGACATGACCTGCCGCCTCGTTGGCAAAACCCTGCAAGACCTGAAGCTGGTGCCCGGCACCATGCAGGTGACCAACAAACCCGGCGGTGGCGGCGGTGCGGCCTATGCCGAGGTGGTGGCTAAGCGCAGTGCTGAAAACAACTTGATCGTGGCCGCCTCCACAGCGACCGCATCGCGCCTGGGCCAGGGCGCCTACCCGGGCAACACCATGGACCAAGTGCGCTGGGTGGCGGCCGTGGGTGCCGACTACGGCATGGTGGCCGTGGCCGCCGACTCTCCCATCAAGACCCTGCCCGAGCTGCTGGCCAAGGTCAAAGCCGACCCCAGCTCCGTGGCGTTCGCAGGCGGCTCAGCCGTCGGTGGTTGGGACCACCTGAAGGTGCTGGCGGCCGCCAAGAAGGCCGGCGTGAGCAACCTGCGCGGCATCAAGTACGTGGCATTTGACGGCGGCGGCGAGGCCGTGACCCAGTTGCTGGCGGGCAAAGTGCAAGCCTTCACCGGCGACATCTCTGAAGCCAAAGGCTTTGTGGATGCAGGCAAGATCAAAGTGCTGGCCGTCCTGGCCCCGAACCGCCTGGGCGGCGACTTCGCCAAGTTCCCGACTGCCAAAGAGCAGGGTCTGGACGCTGTGGGCGCCAACTGGCGCGGCTTCTACGCCCCGGGCAAGATGAGCGACGATGCCTACAACTTCTGGGTCAAGAGCATCGGCACCGTCTATGACTCCAAAGAATGGAAGTCCATCATGACCAACCAAGGGATGGAGCCGCTGAACCTGCGTGGCGGTGACTTCCAGAAGTACGTCAAGGAATCGGTGGATGAGATTCAAGCGCTCTCGCGCGAAATTGGCATCATCAAGTAAAAGCTGAAGCCGGCCTGCCCTGCTGTGCTGCGGGGCAGGCTTTTTTGTGTGCATTT
>CAZGDZ010000524.1:0-1560 GCA_964524855.1 uncultured Macromonas sp. | reverse complement strand
AAACCGGTCGGCCAGCATGCCGGCAAAAATCCCAAAAATGCCCCAAGACAGGTTTTGCACCGCCATGGCAAAGGCAAAGGTCTCGCGCGTCCATCCCTGGGTTTGGGTGATGGGCTGCAGCCACAGGCCGAAACCGTGGCGTATGCCCATGTACCAGGTGACTATGTTGGCGCCGCACGCCAGCACCTGCAGCATGGAGAGTCGGCGCTGACCGGTGGGTGCGGCCGGAGGGGTGGAGGAAGACATCCCGACACTGTAGCGAATTTGCCCAGAGCTTGCCTGTCGCGCGGTGGGCACGGGGGCTCTCTACAATCCCACGCCATGGCAGAGAAAACCGTATCCCCAGGCGGGGTGAACACCGCCTACGCCGAGTCGTCCATTCGCGTGCTCAAAGGCCTGGAGCCTGTGAAGCAGCGCCCCGGCATGTACACCCGCACCGACAACCCCTTGCACATCGTGCAGGAGGTGCTGGACAACGCCGCCGACGAAGCGTTGGCCGGTTTCGGCAAAAAGATCAAGGTCACGCTGCACGACGATGGATCGGTCAGCGTGGAGGACGACGGGCGCGGCATTCCGCACGGCCTGCACCCCGAAGAGAACGCCCCCGTGTTGGAACTGGTGTTCACCCGCCTGCACGCGGGCGGCAAGTTCGACAAGGGCAAGGGCGGGGCGTACAGCTTTTCGGGCGGCCTGCACGGTGTGGGCGTGAGCGTGACCAACGCCCTGGCCACCCGCTTGGAGGTGACCAGCCACCGCGACGGCCACCTGGCCCGCCTGGTGTTTGCTGCGGGCGATGTGGTGGAGCCCCTGAGCCGCCGCGCGCTGGAAGCCGGCGAGCGCAAGCAGGGCACCACCGTGCGCGTGTGGCCAGATGCCAAATATTTCGAGTCGGCCGCCTTGCCCCAAGGCGAACTGGTGCACCTGCTGCGAAGCAAGGCCGTGCTGATGCCGGGCGTGCTGGTGAGCTTGGCCAACGAAAAAACCAAGGACACCCAGACCTGGCAGTACAAGGGTGGCCTGCGCGACTACCTGCAGCAGACGCTCAACGGCGAGCCGGTGATTCCGTTGTTTGAGGGTGAGGGCTACGCCGATTCGGGCCACGAGAGCTTCGCCGAAGGCGAGGGCGCGGCCTGGGCGGTGGCCTTCACCGAAGACGGTGCACCGGTGCGCGAGAGTTACGTCAACCTGATTCCCACCAGCGCGGGCGGCACGCACGACAGCGGCCTGCGCGACGGCCTGTTTCAGGCGGTGAAAAGCTTCATTGAACTGCATGCGCTGCTGCCCAAAGGCGTGAAGCTGCTGCCCGAAGACGTGTTTGCCCGCGCCAGCTACGTTCTGAGCGCCAAGGTGCTGGACCCGCAGTTTCAGGGGCAGATCAAGGAACGGCTGAACTCGCGCGACGCGGTGCGGCTGGTGAGCAGCTTTGTGCGCCCTGCGCTGGAGCTGTGGCTGAACCACCACGTGGAGTACGGCAAGAAGCTGGCGGAACTGGCCATCAAGGCCGCGCAAAGCCGCCAGAAGGCGGGCCAGAAGGTGGAAAAGCGCAAGGGCAGCGGCGTG
>CAZGDZ010000523.1:0-1561 GCA_964524855.1 uncultured Macromonas sp. | reverse complement strand
CTACCGCAAGGTGCGGCTGTTCGGTGAGGTGGACGCCGAGCGCTTTACCGCTGGACCGGCAGAACCCCGCACCTTTCACTACCGGGGCTGGTGCCTGGGGCTGTTGATTTGCTACGACGTGGAGTTTGCCGAATCGGTGCAGGCGCTGGCGCAAGCCGGTGCCGACGCGGTGCTGGTGCCCACCGCCAACATGCCCGAGTACGATGACGTGCAGCAAGTGCTGCTGCTCCGGTATGCCGGCGATCACCGGGTGCATCTGGTGTATGCCAACGCCTGTGGCGCGGAAACCGGCGTACCGCCCGGCCTGGCCTACGGCGGCTGGAGCACGGTGGTGAACCCGCAGGGCCAGGTGATGGCGCGCGCTGGCCGGGGAGCGGAACTGTTGCTGGCCACCTTGCAACCCCGTTGATCTGAACCGCCGCTTCAGCGCGTCAACCAGCGCCGCGCGCCGTGGCTGCCCGCGTCCACCACCGCCACCATCAGCAGCATCGCGCCCAGAATGGTGGCGGTCTTGCTCATCTGGAACAGACCCATGTGGAAGGCCAGCAACTGGCCCAGGCCGCCCGCGCCTACCACGCCCAGCACGGCGGCGGCGCGGATGTTGTTTTCCCAGCGGTAGAGGGTGTAGCTCATGAGCTGCGGCAGCACCTGTGGCAGCGTGGCATAGAGGAACACGCGCCCGTTGCCCACCCCGTGGGTGCGCAGCGCGGTGCCCGGCCCGGGTGGGGCGTTCTCGATCGCCTCGGCAAACAGCCGGCCCAGCACGCCGGTGGTGTGCAAGGCCAGCGCCAGTGTGCCCGCGAAAGGCCCCAGGCCGGCCGAAATCAGCAGCAGCGCCGCCCACACCAGCTCCGGGATGCTGCGCAGCGCGTTCAACAGCAGGCGCGTCAGCCAGCGGGCGCGTGCGGCATCGCCCTCGTGCAGGCGGCTGGCGGGCAAGGCCAGGGCCAGTCCGGCCACGGCCGCGAGCCCGGTGCCCAGCGCCGACATGGCCAGCGTTTCCCACGCCCCCACGGCGACCTTGTGCAGGAACTCGGGCGAGGTGTCGGGCGGAAAGAATTCGCCCACGAAGCGGCCCATGCTGTGCAGCGCGTCCAGCGAAAAAAATGCCGCCCATTGCAGGTCCAGCGACCAGAAGCTGGCCACCACCAACACCACGATGCCCAGCGTGAACCAGCAGGCGGCGCAGCGCGCGTTGAACAGCCGCGGCGGTAGGCGGTAGGGCGGGTTGGCTGCCTGGGGCTTCATCCCAGGGCCTTTCGCAGCCAGGCGCTGACCCGGTCGGCCAGCGCCACCAGCGCCATGAACACCAGCAGCATGCTCGCCACTTCGCCGCCTTCGAACATCTTCATCGAGTTGTCCAGTTGCTGGCCCAGCCCGCCCGCGCCCACAAAGCCCAGCACCACCGACGACCGAATCGCGCATTCCCAGCGGTACACGGTGTAGCTGGTCAGCTCGGCCGCGTTGGCCGGTAGCAGGCCGTAGGCAAACGCCTGCAGGCGCGAGCCGCCGTTGCGCAGCAGGGTTTCAGTGGGGTGGGCGTCGCCGCTTTCCATGATTT
>CAZGDZ010000522.1:0-1571 GCA_964524855.1 uncultured Macromonas sp. | reverse complement strand
CCTGCCAGCGTGGTCAGCCCATCGGGCCCGAAGCCGCACAGACACGCCACCGGCATGCCGTGCACGTTGCCGCTGGGCGTGAGCACCGAGGTGTTGAAGTCCGCGTGGGCGTCCAGCCACAGCACCCGCAGGGTTTTGCCGGCTTCGCGGCAATGGCGCGCCACCGCGCTGATGGAACCCACCGCCAGGCAGTGGTCGCCGCCCAGCACCATGGGCATGTGTCCGGCCTGCAGGGTGGCGTAGACGGTGTCGTGCAGTTGCTGGTTCCAGGCGATCACCTCGGGCAGGTGTCGGTAGCCATCGACCGGGGCTTGCCAGGGGTTGGCCGGTCCGTGCAGATTGCCCTGGTCCAGCACCTGCACGCCGTGGCGCTGCAGGGCTTGCGCCAGGCCGGCTACCCGCAGCGCTTCGGGGCCCATGGAGGCCCCCCGCACGCCGGCCCCCACGTCGGTGGGCACGCCAATCAGTGCCGTGTATCGTTCGGTTACGTGGGTCGGGTGAAGATTCGTTACCATGTTCATGTCTGATTCCTCCAACACCGTGAGCCAGGCCACCATGCACATCCGGATTCTGGGCTGTTCGGGCGCCATCGCCCGCCATGCGCGCACCACATCGTTCCTGGTGGACGAGCGTATTCTGATCGATGCCGGCACCGGCGTGGGCGATCTCACGGTGGACGAGATGCTGCGCATCGAACACGTGTTCATCACCCATGCGCACTTGGACCACATTGCTGCGTTGCCACTGATGATCGATTCGATGGCTGGCGGACTCAAGCGTTCGTTGGTGGTGCACGCGCTGCCGGCCACCATTGAGGCGATGCGGACCCACATTTTCAACAACCTGATCTGGCCGGATTTTTCGCGCATCCCGTCCAGCGAACACCCGTTCATGCGGTTTGAACCGGTGGAGGTGGGCGATGTGGTGGAGGTCAGTGGCCACAGGGTGGAGGTGCTGCCCGCGCGCCACACGGTGCCGGCCGTGGGATACGCGGTGGACACGCCCAGCGGCCAGTGGGTGTTCACCGGCGACACCTGCACCAACCCGGCTTTCTGGCAGCGCGTCAACGAACTGACGATGGCGATGCTGGTGATCGAGACCGCCTTCAGCGATCGTGAGCACTGGCTGGCCCTGCGCAGCCAGCACCTCAGCCCCAGTCTGTTGAACGACGAGCTGGCGCAGCTCGACCTGAGCCGGCACCCCGGCCTGCGCATCGGCATCACCCACACCAAGCCGGCCGAGCACGAGCAAATCGAACACGACGTGGCCGCGCTCGGGCTGGACCAGCGCTACCCGCTGGTGTGGCTGGAGGCCGGGCAACGCTTCGAGTTCTGAGGCGGCTTCCGCCCGTTTGGCACGAAAACTGCGTACCTTCCAGCGGGAACCACCCTCGGGAGGCAGCATGCAATCACCGTTACAGACCCATCTGGAGGCGCTGTACGCGCAGCTGCGCGACCGGCAGCAGGGCGCTTTGGCCAGCTACATCCCCGAGTTGACCAAAGCCGCCCCTGCGTGGTTCGGCATTTGCTTGGTGACTGTAGATGGCACCGTCTACGGTGCGGGCGATGTGG
>CAZGDZ010000521.1:0-1575 GCA_964524855.1 uncultured Macromonas sp. | reverse complement strand
GTACGTGAACGACGCGCAGGCGCAGATTGTGCTCTACCGGCCCGACGCCAGCGCCACCACCGAAACCGTGACGCTGGTGTCCGGCTCGCGCCAGACCCTGGCCGGGCGCACCGCCAAGCCGCCGATCCGCCTGCTGCGGGTGATCCGCAACTGGAAACCATGGCCGGGGGAGCCGGCTCGCGCGTGGGCACCGGCGGCATGATCACCAAAATCCTGGCCGCCAAGCGGGCAGCGGGCTCGGGCGCGTCCACCGTCATCGCCTGGGGCCGGGAACCGAACGCCTTGGTGCGTTTGATGGCGGGCGAGCCGATCGGCAGTTGCCTGATCGCCGACACGCCCAAAAAGCAGGCACGCAAGCAATGGATGGCCGACCACCTGCAACTGCGGGGCTCGGTGATGGTGGACGATGGCGCGGTGGCCAAAATCGTGCAGGAGGGCAAGAGCCTGCTGCCGATTGGCATGACCGGGGTGGAGGGTGATTTTTCGCGCGGTGACGTGATCGCCATCCGCGACATGCGCGGCGCCGAGGTGGCGCGTGGCCTGTCCAACTACGCGGCCAGCGAGGCGCGGCTGTTGTGCCGCAAGTCCTCAGCCGATTTTGAGCGTTTGCTGGGCTACGCGGCGGAACCCGAGATGATCCACCGCGACAACCTGGTGCTCACCCGGTCCTGAGGTTGCTGCCGGTCTTCAGGGTCCGCAACATCTGGGCCGGTGTGCCGTTCGGGGTCGGGCCGTCGCAGAATGCCTGCCGCGCCAGGGCGAGAGCAGGGCGCGCGCCGGGGCTGGACAAATCGCGCCACTCGGGCTGGTTGACCACGCGCCAGGTTCCGTCGGCGCTGGACGAAGCTTTCGCGGCCGAATCCGTGGGGCTCCAGCGGGCGTAGGTTTTCATTTCACCGGTTTTGCAGCGCAAGCCCTCAAACGCCACATTCAATGCACCAGTGGGGCTGCGTGCCACCACCACGTAGCGCACCACACCATCGGCTCCCACCGACAACGAGGCCGGTGCCACGCCAAAGCGCAGCTCGGAGTTCACCGAAGCCACGAAGGGCGCCAGATCCGCCAACACGAAAGCCGGCGGCGTGGGGATGTCGCCTTCCTGCCAGTCTTGTTCGGTGGTCAGTTGGGCCTGAGCGCCTGGGCTCAACAACAGGAGCGCGCCAGCGCACAGCGCGGCAACGGTGGATCGATTGGTCATGCGCCGTGCTGGGGGTCGGGGTCGAAACTGGCCCCCGGCGGCAGTTCCATGTGCAAGGGAATGTGCATCGCATCGGCTTGGGGCGTGCGAATCGGCTGGGCGGACGAGGGATCGCGCCCTCGCATGCCGCTGCGCAGGTAACGGTTGCGGTTCTCTTGGCGAGGCAGAAAGCGCGACAACTCAGTCAACGCCATTTCGTACACCCCGCGCTTGAACTCCACCACCACGTCCAGCGGCACCCAGTAATCGTTCCAACGCCAGGCGTCGAACTCCGGGTGGTTGGTGGCACGCAGGTTCAGGTCCCAGTCGTGGCCAACCAGTTGCAGCAGGTACCAGATCTGTTTCTGCCCCTTGTAGTGCCCGCGTGCATCGCGGCG
>CAZGDZ010000520.1:0-1575 GCA_964524855.1 uncultured Macromonas sp. | reverse complement strand
AACCTCGACATGCCCTGCTGCGTGCCCGAACCCACGTCGAAACCAATGCAGCCCCTCAAGCCTTAGTTTAAGCCATTTCCAGAAAGTTCAAGAGCTGCGCAGGATGATCGATCACAGCGTCGGCTCCCCAGGCCAAAACATCGGCCTGCGCGCCCAGGTAACCATAACGCGCAGCCACCGTCGGCATGCCTGCAGCCTTACCCGCCACAATGTCGCGCTCGTCGTCGCCCACATACAGGCAATCCTGCGGCGCCAAACCCAACCGCCGAGCCGCTTCCAGCAAGGGCGCAGGGTGAGGCTTGGGGTGCGGCGTGGTGTCACCACCCACCACGGCAGCCGCGCCCTGCAGCACCGGCAAGGCGGCCACCAAGGGCAAGGTGAACCGCTCGACCTTGTTCGTCACCACGCCCCAAGGGCGGCCCAACTGGCCAATCCCAGCCAGCATCGCATCCACTCCGTCGAAAGCGTGGGTGCGCTCGGTCATACAGGCCTGGTAGTTCGCCAGAAACTCATGCTTCAAGGCTTCAAACTCGGGGTGGTCCGGGCCGTGGCCGAACGCCACGCCGATCATTCCGCGCGCCCCTGCCCCCGCCATCGGTCGGTAATGCGCCAGCGGAAGGGACGGCAAACCCCGTTTGACCCGCATCAAGTCGGCCGCGTAGCCCAAATCGGGGGCGCTGTCGATCAACGTGCCATCCAAGTCGAACAGCACCGCTTTGAGGTGTACGAATCGGCTCATGCGGGTTTGCGGGTGGCCATCAGGTAATTCACGCTGGTGTCGCCACTCAGCCAGTAGCGGCGAGTGAAGGGGTTGTACTCCATGCCGCGCGTGCCCTGCAAATCCAAATCAGCCTCACGCACATACGTTGCCAGCTCGCTGGGCTTGATGAACTTGGCGTATTCGTGCGTACCCTTGGGGAGCATTTGCAGCACGTACTCCGCACCCACAATGGCGAACAGAAACGACTTTGGATTGCGGTTCAGGGTAGAAAAAAACACCCAGCCCCCCGGCTTGACCAAGGTGGCACAGGCCCGCACCACAGACGCCGGGTCGGGCACATGCTCCAGCATTTCCATGCAGGTGACAACGTCGAACGTACCGGGTTGCTCTGCAGCCAAATGCTCTGCGCTGATCTCCTGGTAACGAATGTTGGGCGTTTGTGCCTCCAGGGCATGCAACTGAGCCACCTTCAGGGCCTTGGTCGCCAGGTCGATGCCCAACACCTGAGCACCCTTGCGAGCCATGGCATCGGCCAGAATGCCGCCACCGCAACCCACATCTAACACCCGCTTGCCCGCCAGCGGAGCCTGCCTGTCGATCCAGTCCAGGCGCAGGGGGTTGATCTGGTGCAGTGGCCGGAATTCGCTTTCGGGGTCCCACCAACGGTGAGCCAACTCGGAGAACTTGGCCAACTCGGCCGGGTCAGCGTTCAGTGTTTTGTCCATGGTGCTCATTATCCAAGGCTCCGCCATCCCTGCCTTCGCAACCCCCAACAAAAAACCGCGCCTGAGCGCGGTTTTTCGAGTGTCGCAGTGAAACGAATCAGTTGGCGCGGGTGCCGACCACTTCGATTT
>CAZGDZ010000519.1:0-1593 GCA_964524855.1 uncultured Macromonas sp. | reverse complement strand
CCGCCACCGTGCAAACCAAAATCAAGGACCGCACCGTGTTCCTGGTGGAAGCCAAACAGGCCGGTATTTTTGAAATCCGCAACCTGCCAGAAGAGCAGATGGGCCCGATCATGAGCATCGCTTGCCCCCAGATTGTCTACCCCTACCTGCGTGGTAACGTGGCCGATCTGATCCAGCGCGCCGGCTTCCCGCCGGTGCACCTGGCCGAAATCAACTTCCAGGCGATGTACGAGCAGCAGCAGGCCCAGCAGGCCGACGGCGCCGGCATCGTCACCCAGTAAGCGGTTACCACCCCGCAGCGGGCGCATGAAGATCACCGTTTTGGGCGCTGGCGCCTGGGGCACCGCGCTGGCGCTGGCTGCTGCCAGTGGCCGCGAACCGGCGCATCAGGTTCGCCTGTGGGCCCGCGACCCGGCGCAGGCGCAGCGCCTGCAAGACGAGCGCGAGAACCAGCGTTACCTGCCCGGCGTGCCGTTTCCGGCGGGGTTGAGTGTGTTCAGCACGCCGCCCGTTGCGCTGGCCGCGCACATGGCCGACCAGGATTTGCTGGTGCTGGGCACCCCGATGGCAGCGCTGCGTGGCTTGTTGACCGAGCTGGCCGACCTGCCGATGCCAGTGGCCTGGTTGTGCAAGGGTTTTGAGCGACCGAACAGCGGTTCGCAAGGTTTGCTCGGGCACGAGATTTGTGCCCAGGTGGCGCCCCGCTTGCGTTGCGGCGTGTTGAGCGGCCCCAGCTTTGCGTTGGAGGTGGCCAAGGGCGCCCCCACGGCGCTGGTCGCCGCCAGCCGCGACCCCGCGGTGTGTGGCCTGCTGGTGGCTGCGTTTCACGGTCCGGCCTTGCGCGTCTATGCCAACGACGATGTGGTGGGCGTGGAGGTGGGCGGTGCCGTCAAGAACGTGATGGCGATCGCGACGGGCTTGTGCGATGGCCTGGGCCTGGGGCTCAACGCCCGCGCTGCTTTGATCACCCGCGGTTTGGCCGAAATGTCCCGCCTGGGGATGGCGCTGGGCGCCAAGCTGGAGACCTTCATGGGGCTCAGCGGCTTGGGCGATCTGGTGTTGACCGCCACGGGCGATTTGAGCCGCAACCGGCAAGTGGGTTTGTTGCTGGCCCAAGGCCAGACGCTGGAGCAAGCGGTGGGCTCATTGGGCCACGTGGCCGAGGGTGTGTACAGCGCCCGCACCGTCGCCGAGCGCGCGCGTAGCCTGGGGGTGGAAATGCCCATCACCGAAGCGGTGGTGGCGCTGCTGGATGGTGGGTTGACGCCTGCCCAGGCGCTGACCCGCTTGATGGGTCGCGACCCGGTGGCCGAGGGGCGTTGAGCCCCTTCGGTCAGAATTCCCAGTTGTCGATCAGCCGGGTGGTGCCCAACCGGGCGGCGCCGAGCGCCACCAGTTGGCCCGGTTGTAAATCGGTGGCTTGTGGGGGCCGCAGGTCGTTGCGGCGGCGCACCGTCAGGTAGTCTGGCACCCAGCCGCGCGCGGTTAAGGTGGTGGTGGCGTGCTGTTCCAGCGCGCCCAGGTTGTGTTCGCCGCCCAATACCTGAGCTGCCAGCGCTTTCAAGGCCAGCGACAGTTGCACCGCTTCTTGCC
>CAZGDZ010000518.1:0-1598 GCA_964524855.1 uncultured Macromonas sp. | reverse complement strand
GCGCAACATCAGCGACTTCCCGGAGCGCAAGCTGCTCAAGCTCAACATCGACGCTGGAGGTGTGCAGGCGCGCCGC
Organism: uncultured Macromonas sp.; assembly: GCA_964524855.1. Taxonomy (GTDB): domain Bacteria; phylum Pseudomonadota; class Gammaproteobacteria; order Burkholderiales; family Burkholderiaceae_C; genus CAZGDZ01. The sequence continues at coordinate 1,522 of CAZGDZ010000518.1, read as the reverse complement.
GTGATCGACCGCTGGCTGGCCGCCGAACAGGCCCCGCAAACCTGAACCGCCATGAGCCAACCCGCCACCCCATTGCGTGTGCGCGTCCAGCGCAAACAGGCCGAGGCCGAAGGCATCGCCAGCCTGTCGCTCGCCCCCTTGGAGGGCACGCTGCCGCCTTACAGCGCTGGCGCCCACATCGACGTGCACCTGCCCAACGGCCTGGTACGCCAGTACTCCCTGTGCAACGGCCCGGCCGACGAAGGGCGCTACCGCATTGCGGTGCTGCGCGACGCCGCGTCGCGCGGCGGCTCGCAGGCCGTGCACGAACAGGTGCACGAGGGCGACGAGTTGCACATCAGCGCGCCGCGCAACCATTTTCCGCTGGCCGAAGGTGCATCGCACCACCTGTTGCTGGCCGGTGGTATCGGCATCACGCCGCTGCTGGCCATGGCCGAGGCCCTGACCCTGCAAGGCGCCCATTTCGACCTGCACTACGCCAGCCGCACCCGGTCACGCACCGCATTCTTGAACCGCATCGCCACTTCGCCCTACGCACACCGGGTGCACCTGCACCTGGACGACGGCCCCGCCGATCAACGGCTGGACATCACCTTCCTGCTGCAAGCGGCCCCGGCAGGCGCCCACCTGTACGTGTGCGGCCCGCAAGGCTACATGGACGCGGTGCTGGGCACGGCACGCGGGCTGGGCTGGGCCGAAGACCGGCTGCATTTCGAATTCTTTGGCGCCGCCCCCGTGGCCACGGCCAACGACGGCAGTTTTGAGGTCGAGCTGGCGCAATCGGGCCGCGTCATCCCGGTGGCGGCCCAGCAAACCACGCTGCAGGCCTTGCTCGACGCGGGCGTGGACATCCCCATGTCGTGCGAGCAAGGCGTGTGCGGCACCTGCCTGACACGGGTGCTCAGCGGCACCCCCGACCACCGCGACCACTATCTCACCCTCGACGAGCAGGCGGCCAACGACCAGTTCCTGCCCTGTTGCTCGCGCAGCCACAGTGCGCGGCTGGTGCTTGACCTTTAAGCCACCTGCCGCGAACATCCCGTTTCACAACACCACAGGAGACAAGCTGTGAATTTCATCCGACGTCGAACCACCCTCGCCCTGCTGGGCGCTGCGGCAGCCGCCACCTTCGCGGGCCAGGCGGCCGCCCAAACCGTGACGCTGCGGCTGCACCAGATGCTGCCGCCGCAAGCCACCATCCCGGCTCGAGCGCTGGTGCCCTGGGCCCAGAAGGTCGAGCAGGAATCGGGCGGCAAAATCAAGGTGCAACTGTTCCACGCGATGCAACTGGGTGGCGCACCGCCGGCCCTGTTCGACCAGGCCAAAGACGGAGTGGTGGACCTGACCTGGACCGTGCTGGGCTACACCCCGGGCCGCTTCCCGAAAACCGAGGTGTTTGAACTGCCCTTCATGAGCGGCAACGCCGAGAGCTCGTCCAAAGCCATCCAGGAATACGTGGAGAAATTCGCGGCCGACGAGTTCCGCGAAGTCAAACTGATCGCGGTGCACACCCACGGCCCCG
>CAZGDZ010000517.1:0-1605 GCA_964524855.1 uncultured Macromonas sp. | reverse complement strand
AGATGTTGATCGCCTTGGCAGTTTCGATCACCCGCGCCACGTCGGTGGGTGTGACCTCGCGGTCCTTGATGGCGACCATGCCGCTGCTGTTGATGCCCCGAATGTGGCTGCCGGTGATACCCGTGTACACGCGGGCGATGCGGCAGTCTGCCATCAGCTCCGCCTCTTTGAGCGCCTGCTGAATGCTGGCTACGGTGGCGTCGATGTTGACCACCACCCCTCGCTTGAGGCCGTTGCTCGGCGCCACGCCCAGGCCGGCGAGCTTGAGCGTGCCGCCCGGCTGGACCTCGGCCACCACCGCCATGATCTTGGCGGTGCCGATGTCGAGTCCGACGACGATGTCTTTGTATTCCTTGGCCATGGTGTGCGTCGATGTGATGCGTTAAGGTTTTTTGGGGGTGCCAGCGGGGGCTTCCAGCGTGCTCACGCCGCGCAGGCGCAAGGCGTAACCGTTGGGGTAGCGCAGGTCGGCCGATTCAATGTCGCGCCCCCCGTAGCGTTGGCTGATGGTGGTGATGCTGGTCACAAAGGCCTGAATGCGTTGCAACAGTTCCTGGGGTTCGCCCCGGCCCAGTTCGATGCGGGCGCCGCCGTCCAGGCGAACTTTCCAGCTGCCCCGACCGTCCAGTTCCAGCCGCGTGATGTCCTGACCCATGCGGGCAAACGTCGGCTGCAGCGCCTGGAACAGCGCATACACCTGCGCTGACTGGCCCTGCGGCCCCAACAGCTCCACCCATTGATCGGCCGCCGGGTCATCGGGGTTGGCCTCGAACACCTCGCCTTGGGCATTCACCAGGCGGCCTCCGCCCGACTCGCCCCACCACGCCACGGCCTGGTGTTCCTGCAAGGTCACTTTCAAGCGGTTCGGGAAATCGCGTTGCACCACCGCCTGGCGCACCCAGGGCACGCCCTCCAGCAGGCGCTTGACCTCTTTCAAATCCAGCGTGAGGAAGCTGCCCTGCAGCCGCGAAGCCAGGTGGGCCCGCACCGTGACCGCGTTCTGGTGCTGCACGTCGCCCACCACGGTGATGCCGCCCAGCGCCCATGCCGGATGGCGCACGGCCCACCAAGCCGCGCCGCCGACGAGCAGCAGCGCCAACACCCCGAACAGGAGGTTGGCGACCGCCGCCATCAGGCGCACGTCGAGGGGCAGGACCGTGGGTTGTGCCATGTCAGTGGCCAGCCTTGGCGGGCAGGGGGTTGTCCAGGCTGGCGCTGGCCAGCACGGACAGACACAGTTGTTCGTAGCTCATGCCGGTGGCGCGCGCCGACATCGGCACCAGTGAGTGGCCGGTCATGCCCGGGGAGGTGTTGATCTCCAGCAGGTAGGGCTGCCGGGTGGCGGCGTCGATCATCACGTCGGCCCGCGCCCAGCCTCGGCAGCCCAAGGTGCGGTAGGCCTTGAGCACCAGCGCCTGGATGGCGGCCTCCTCGCCAGCCGGCAGATCGCAGGGCACGATGTACTGGGTGTCGTCGGTGAAGTATTTGTGCTCGTAGTCGTAGTTGCCGCCGGGCGCCACGATGTGGATGACGGGCAGGCTGCGGGCGTCGGCGCCCGTGCCCAGCACGGGGCAGGTCACCTCGTCGCCACTGACGAACTGCTCG
>CAZGDZ010000516.1:0-1607 GCA_964524855.1 uncultured Macromonas sp. | reverse complement strand
TGAGTTTTTCCGGCGTCAGTAAAACAACGACGCGAGGTCTGCGCTGCTGCGCCGGCCCACGTCGGCCCGGTGGCCGGCCAGCCAAGCGTGAGCGCGTTCGCGCCCCAGCGCGTGCAGCATCTCGAAGAATTGGCGGCTGGCCGCCAGCTTGCTTTCGGTGTGCAGTTCACCCATCAATTCCGCCGCCTCCACCACATGGAAACGGGCGCGGGCCAGCCGGCGCTCCAGCGGGCCCTGGCGCCACCAGGGAATGGCGCGCACCTGTTCGCGCAGGTGGGCGAACATGCGCATCTCGCGCAGGAAAGTGGCGTTGAAGGCCAGTTCCATCATCCGGTGGCGGATGTCCTGGGCGCCTTGGGGCAGCGTCTGGTGCCGCAGCGGTGCCAGCATCACCAGCAGGATGTCGCTGGCCCGGCATTCGTGGAACAGCGGAAACACCGCCGGGTTGGCGGCGTAGCCCCCGTCCCAGTACGGCTCGCCATCCACCACCACGGTGCGGTGCATGGTGGGCAGACAGGCCGAGGCCAGCACCGCGTCGGCACTCAGTTCGGGGTTGCGGAACAGCCGCAGCTTGCCCGAGTGAACGTGGGTGGCCGCCAGAAAGAGCCGCACCGGAGATTGCCGCCGCAGGCGCTCAAAGTCGATCTGCGCCAGCAGGATGTCGCGCAGGGGGTTGAGGTCGAACGGATTGATCTGTTCTGGCGAAAAATAGTGGCTCCACTGCAACAGCAGGCGCAACGGCGGTGCCAGTGCGGTGGGGCGCCCTTCGGCGTCAGACACGGCCACTTCAAACGGCAGGCTGTCGGCCACCGCCGTCCAGAAGGTGCGCAATGCCGTCCGGGCACCGGCCGCCCCGCCGTGGGCCAGCCCATGCGCCAGCGCCACCGCATTCATGGCTCCGGCGCTGGTGCCGCTGACGCCATCGAACTGCAGGCCCTGCTCCAGCAGCACGTCCAGCACGCCCCAGGTGAAGGCGCCGTGCGCCCCACCGCCTTGCAGCGCCAGGTTCAAGGGCGGTGTGGTTTTCCACTGCATGGTGCAACTCCCTGGCCTGGTCGATGGTGCAGGCGTGTCCACATCCTAGAGCAAGACGGTGAACTTTTGACCCCCCTCCCAGTCCGACAGGCGGATTAGCGCCGGTGCCGTTGCTTGTTGAGGCCGTTGGTGCGAACATGTGTCCGTGCCCGTTGTGGAAAGGAAGGTGTGCCATGTCCATCTTCGCTCACTACCAGAGCCGTTTCGAGGCCACGCAGGAAGAGGAGATGTCCCTGCAGGACTACCTGGACCTGTGCCGACGCGACCCCAAGGCCTACGCCAGCGTGGCCGAGCGCATGCTGTTGGCCATCGGCGAGCCGGAACTGGTGGACACCCGCACCGACCCGCGCTTGTCGCGCCTGTTCGCCAACAAGGTCATCAAGATCTACCCGGCCTTCCGCGACTTTTACGGCATGGAGGAGACGATCGAAAACATCGTCGCCTACTTCCGCCACGCCGCGCAGGGGCTGGAGGAGAAGAAGCAGATCCTCTACCTGCTGGGGCCGGTGGGCGGGGGCAAATCGTCCCTGGCCGAAAAGCTCAAGTACCTCCTGGAAAAGGTGCCGTTCTAC
>CAZGDZ010000515.1:0-1624 GCA_964524855.1 uncultured Macromonas sp. | reverse complement strand
CTTCCCGTACGCGGAATACGGCACCCTGATCCAGCCCTTCGTGCAGTACCCCGGCTCGGCCTACACTAACGCGGGCGAGGCTTGGCGGCAGGTGCGCAACAACATCATCCTGCCCTACGGCGGTTCGTTGATGTTGATCGTGCTCGTGGCCATTGGCATCTTCTATTTCAGCAAAGGCACCATTCGGCTGCACGGTGCGGAGACGGGCCGCAAGATTGAGCGTTTCACCTATTTCGAGCGTGCAGCGCACTGGGTCAACGCCATTGCGTTCGTGGCGTTGGCGGTGTCGGGCATCGTGATGGCGTTCGGGCAGTTTTTCCTGCTCCCCGTCATCGGCACCACGCTGTTCGGCTGGCTCACCTACGCGCTCAAGAACATCCACAACTTCACCGGGCCGCTGTTCGCGGTGTCGCTGCTGGTGGTCATCCTCACTTTCGTGAAGGACAACCTGCCCCGCAAAGAAGACATCACTTGGCTGCTCAAGGGCGGGGGCCTGCTGGGCGCGCACGAAGTGCCGTCGCACCGCTTCAACGCTGGCGAAAAGGTGCTGTTCTGGGCCGGAGTGTTCCTGTTCGGGTTGATCGTGGTCGCTTCGGGCCTGGTGCTGGACAAAGTCGTACCCGGGCTCGCCTACCTGCGCGCCGACATGCAGATCGCTCACATGATCCACGCCAGCGCAGCCGTCATCATGATGGTGATGTTCATGGGGCACATTTACATGGGCACCATCGGCATGCAGGGCGCCTACAGCGCCATGAAGACCGGTTATGTGGACGAAACCTGGGCCAAGGAACACCACGAACTGTGGCACGACGACATCCAGGCCGGCAAGATTCCGGCGGTGCGCAGTGCCAAGCCGTCTGGCTCCGCGGCTGGGGTCGTCCCTGTGGCTGGCAAGGCCTGATCCGCCCGTGCCCACGCCACACACCAGCTCGTGTTAAGGTGATTGCATGCTGCTGACCGAACCTCGCCACGCTGCTTTTCGTGCGCCTTTGCCTCGTTTGACCGAGGCGAGAGCGGCACTGACGCGCGAGGTCGGGGTGGTCAACGAATTCGGTGAGGAACGCCTGCTGCCCATTCCCGCAGAGCGCGACCTCACCGTGTACGTGGACAAACGCGAATTGGTCACGTTGATGACGCTGGGCCAGCACCCCGAATGGCTGGTGCTGGGTTACTTGCGCAACCAGCGCCTGGTGCGGTCGGTGCATGACATCGAATCCATCACCGTCGATTGGGAAGTGGGCGCGGCGTCGGTCAAAACCCGCTCCGGCATTGATTCGATCGAAGAGCGCACCGCCCGCCGGGTGGTGACCACCGGTTGCGGCCAGGGCAGTGTGTTCGGTGGCTTGATGGACGAGATCGACCAGATCCGCCTGGCGCCCGAAGCGCGTCTGCGCCAGTCCGATTTGTACGCCATGGTCAAGGCCATCCGCGAGCAGGACTCCACCTACAAAACGGCCGGTTCGGTGCACGGCTGTGCGCTGTTTCGCGGCAGCGAGATGCTGGTGTTTGTGGAGGACGTGGGCCGCCACAACGCGGTGGACACCATCGCTGGCTGGATGTGGCTGCAAGACCCCGAAGACATGGACGGCGCCGACAAGGCGTTCTACACCACCGGGCGGTT
>CAZGDZ010000514.1:370-1629 GCA_964524855.1 uncultured Macromonas sp. | reverse complement strand
GTCGAGCACGGCAATCTCGCTCTCGATCCTGGCCGACACCACCACCGCCTGGGCATGGTCTTGCGCTTCGACGCCCAGCAAGGCCAGACGCACTCGAACCAACTCCAAGCCGTCGCGCAGCGCGCCAGTCAGGCCAAGCCAGACCCCTTCGGGCCGATGGGAATCAGGCGCGGCGCGGTCGGTCTCAGCCATGAATCAGGCGGCCCGTGACACGTGGCACGCCAGCGCTTCAGCGACGGCTGATCAGCATGCCCACGACCAACCCGACACCAGCGGCAATGCCAATGGACTTCCAGGGGTGCTCGTGCACGTAATGATCGGTGGCCTTGGCCACTTCACGCGTCTTGGCCTTGATCGCATCTTCCGCGTCGGCCAATTTGTGACGAGCGTTGCGCAGGTTTTCTTCCATCCGCTCACGCAGGGCGGTCACTTTTTCACCGGTCTGGTGGGCCGTGGCTGCCAGCAACTCTTCGGCATCGGCCACCACAACTTTGAGGTCGGCCACCAGTTTGTCTTTGGGTTGAAAGCTGTTGTCGGTCATCGCAATACTCCCGGTGATGTGGATGGTTTCACTATATCAGGCCGAGGCCTTGACAGCATCAGGATTGCGCAAACGGATGTGGAGTTCCCGCAATTGCTTCTCGTCCACCAAGCTCGGGGCCTGGGTGAGCAGGCACTGAGCGCGCTGGGTCTTGGGGAAGGCAATCACGTCGCGGATGGACTCGGCCTTGGTCATCAGCGTGATCAGGCGGTCCAGGCCAAAGGCCAAGCCACCGTGCGGGGGCGCACCGTACTGCAACGCGTCCAGCAGGAACCCAAACTTGCCCTGGGCTTCTTCGGGACCAATGTTGAGGGCGGAGAACACCTTGCTCTGCACATCAGCGCGGTGGATACGGACCGAGCCACCGCCCAGCTCCCAACCGTTAAGCACCATGTCGTAGGCCTTGGCGATGCACTGGCCCGGGTCGGTGTCCATCAGTTCTTCGTGCCCGTCTTTGGGCGCGGTGAAGGGGTGGTGCACCGCATTCCAGCGGTGGGCCTCGTCGTCGTACTCGAACATCGGGAAATCGACCACCCACAGCGGCGCCCAGCGGTCTTCGAAGCAGCCGTTCTGCTTGGCCAATTCGCTGTGACCGATCTTGATGCGCAGCGCACCGATGGCGTCGTTCACCACTTTGGCCTTGTCGGCACCGAAGAACAGGATGTCACCGTTCTGCGCCCCCGAACGCTCCAAAATGGCGGCGATGGCCGCGTCGTGC
>CAZGDZ010000514.1:0-360 GCA_964524855.1 uncultured Macromonas sp. | reverse complement strand
TGACCTTGATCCAGGCCAGGCCCTTGGCGCCGTAGATCTTGACGAATTCGGTGTAGGCATCGATTTCGCTGCGGGGCATGGCGGCACCACCGGGCACGCGCAAGGCTACCACGCGGCCGTTCTTCATCTGGGCCGGCGCGCTGAACACCTTGAAATCCACGTCGGCCATCACGTCGGTCAGCTCGGTGAATTGCAGCTTCACGCGCAGGTCCGGCTTGTCAGAGCCGTAGAGGTGCATCGCTTCGGCGTAAGGCATCACCGGGAACTCGCCCAGATCCACGCCCATGGTCTCCTGGAAGACGCTGGTGATCATGCCCTGGAACATGTCGCGGATGTCCTCTTCCGTCAGGAAAGAGGTCT
>CAZGDZ010000513.1:0-1634 GCA_964524855.1 uncultured Macromonas sp. | reverse complement strand
GCCCAGCAGCGCGCCGCCGCTCTTGCGTCGCGACGGGTCGATGCTGATGACCGCGAGGCGCAGGCGGTCGTCCTGGTCCAGCCGGAAGCGGCGGATCAGTTCGTCGGTGAGCGACGATTTGCCCGCACCGCCGGTGCCGGTGATGCCGAGCACCGGCACCTTCAGGCCTTGGGCGCGGGTGCGCAACTGGTCCACCAGGCTGGCATCGGCCGAGCCGTTTTCCAGCACGGTGATGAGCTGGGCCAAGGCGCGCCAAGCGGTTTCGGTCTGCCCTTGGATGGCGTCGATGGACGTCGGCGCGTAGCCCGAAATGTCCTGGTCGCAGCGCATCACCATCTCGCCGATCATGCCGGCCAGGCCCATGCGCTGGCCGTCTTCGGGGCTGTAGATGCGGCCCACGCCGTAGTCGTGCAGCTCGCGGATTTCGCTGGGCACGATCACCCCGCCGCCGCCGCCGAACACCTGGATGTGCGCGCCACCCCGTGCCTTGAGCAGGTCCACCATGTACTTGAAGTACTCCACGTGCCCGCCCTGGTAGGAGCTGATGGCGATGCCCTGCGCGTCTTCCTGCAGCGCGGCCGTCACCACCTCGTCCACCGAGCGGTTGTGGCCCAGGTGGATCACCTCGGCCCCCATGCCCTGCAGGATGCGGCGCATGATGTTGATGGCCGCGTCGTGCCCGTCGAACAGGCTGGCGGCGGTCACGAAACGGACCTTGTGGGTGGGGCGGTACTCGGCCAGGGCTTTGAATTCGGCGGACAAGTCGGTCATGTCGCAGGTCTCCGGTTTTGTTTACGTTTACGTAAACGTCAATATTAAACGCTTTCCCATGAAAAAGGGGCGCCGCAGCGCCCCTGGGTTTGCCCGCAGCGGCCTCAGCCCCCGGGGGTGCCGTACATTTTTTGTGGCAGCCAAGTGATGATGTCCGGGAATACCAGGCACAGCGCCACCATCAGCAGCTGCAGCAGCACGAACGGCATCACCCCGAGGTAAATGTCCTTGATCGTCACGCCCTTGGGCACCGCCCCCTTGAGATAGAACAGCGAGAAGCCCACCGGCGGCGTGAGGAAGGAGGTCTGCAGCGTCAGCGCGATCAGGATCAGGAACCAGGTCATGTCCAGCCCGGTCGCCTTGATGACCGGCGCCAGCAGCGGCAGCACGATCAGCACGATCTCGAACCAGTCGAGGAAGAAGCCGGCGATGAACACCACCAGCAGCACCACCAGCACCAGGCCCAAGGGCGACAGGCCCAGGTTCTTGAAAAACTCGCTGATCAGCTCGTCCCCACCGATCAGCCGCAGCACGTAGGCGAACACCGTGGCGCCGATGAAGATGGCGAAGATGAAGCAGGTTGTCAGCGTGGTCTCGATGCCCACCTGACGGATCACGCTCCAGCTCAGCCGCTTGTTGGCCGCGGCCAGCAAAATGGCGCCAAAAGCGCCCAGGCCCGAGGCCTCGGTGGGCGTCGCAATGCCAAAGAATATGGAGCCCAGCACCAACAGGATCAGGCTCATGGTGGGCAGGGTGGACAGGAAAGCGATGCCCAGCTGTTTGAGGGTCAGCTTCTCTGCGTCGGCCGCGCGCGCCGGCACCAAGTCGGGCCGCACTAGGCCCACCACCAGCAGGAACACCAT
>CAZGDZ010000512.1:0-1637 GCA_964524855.1 uncultured Macromonas sp. | reverse complement strand
AGGCGCTGCGCCAGCGCAGCCGCGACGTGCTGGAAAAGCTCATCGACCAGCAGGTGGCGGTGCACCAGGCCACCGAAACCAAGCTGCACCGCACCCCCGAGGTGGTGGCGCAACTGGAAGCCGCGCGGCGGGATATTCTGGCGCGCGCCTACCTCAAGCAGATCACCCATGGCCTGGCCGTTCCCACCCCCGAAGAGGTGAGCGCCTACTACAGCGCCAACCCGGCCCTGTTCTCCGGGCGGCGGATTTTCACCGTGCAGGAAGTGGTGGTGCCGCGCAAAGCGGACGCCACCGTGGACGTGGCTACGGAGTTCCGCCGCTTTGCGGCCGGCAGTGCGTCCATGGAAGAAGTGGCGGGCTGGCTGGGCGGCAAGGACATTGCCTTTGGCGGGGGTAGCGCCACACGTGCGGCCGAGCAGATTCCGCTGGACCTGCTGCCGCTCCTCAATGCCCTGAGCGATGGCCAGAGCACGGTGGTGGAGACCCCGGCCTCCGTCACGCTGCTGCGGGTCATCTCCTCGCAAAGCGCGCCGGTGGACGAAGCGGCCGCTTCGCCCAGCATTGCCCAGTTCCTCACCAACCGCCGCGCCACCGATGCGGTGACAGGCCAGATCCGGCTGCTGCGCGACGCGACCACCATCACCTACCGCGGCGAGTTCGAATCGCCAGTGGCCGCGGGCAGCACGGGCGCTGCTGGCACAGCAGGCACCGCAGAGGCCACGACGCCACCGCTGGTCCTGAGCGCAGAGCCCGCTGCCAAAGACAGCACAACCCCGGCCCCCAACGCACAGGACAAGGGCCTGGCGGGCCTGAAATGAGGCGCCACGCCTTCCTCCCCACACCCCAGGAGCACACCATGAACCCACACCGCACGCCAGGGCCATTGCTGGCCCCCACCTCACCCCGCCCGGCCATGGTCGTCGGCGCAGCACGCACACGAAGCCCTATTCGCAAAGGGTTGGCCGCCGGACTGCTCGCGCTGTGCGGTCTGCACGGGTTGCCAGCGGTGGCACAGACTCCTGCACAGCAGCCCACGCCGCCCGTTGCCACGGTCCCTGCCGGCATCGACTTTCCCCTGGCTCCCGGCGACACCATCCGCATCCAGGTGTTCCAGAACCCGGACCTCACGCTGGAAACGCGCGTCTCGGAAAGCGGCAACGTGAGCTACCCGCTGGTGGGCACGCTGCGGCTCGGTGGTCTCTCGGTGACGGAGGCAGAGAAGACCGTGGGCAACGCGCTCAGCCAGGGCGGCTTCATACAGAAGCCACAGGTCACCATCGTGGTGCTCGACCTGCGCGGCAGCCAAGTGGCGGTGCTGGGGCAGGTGAACCGGCCTGGCCGCTTCGTGCTGGAAACCGCCACCACCCGCGTGAGCGATGTGCTGGCGCTGGCCGGCGGCGCCGCCACGGGTGGGGACGATGTGGCCATCGTGACCGGGGAGCGCGACGGAAAACCGTTTCGCCAGCAGGTGGACATTCCCTCCCTGTTCCTGAACCCCCAAAGCCGCGCCGATGTGGTGCTGCAGGGCGGCGACACGGTGTACGTGCACCGTGCCCCGGTGGTCTATGTGTACGGCGAGGCGCAGCGCCCCGGGGCATTCCGCATCGAGCGCGGCATGACGGTGATGCAGGCGCTGG
>CAZGDZ010000511.1:1427-1640 GCA_964524855.1 uncultured Macromonas sp. | reverse complement strand
GTAGAGCACTTCATCAGCGCGATCTGGCTGAGCGGCAATCTCGGGGTTTAGGCGGATCAGTGCATCGCGCAGCCAGGGCTCGACCAGCACTTCCTGGATCTGGCGCGGCACCTCAGACGGAGCAGCGTAGCGCCAGCCGATGCCTTTGGGGCTGGGACCGTAGCTGGATTGAGGTTCCTGGACGGCATTGGCCGGAGCGGCCTTGATTGGGCC
>CAZGDZ010000511.1:0-1417 GCA_964524855.1 uncultured Macromonas sp. | reverse complement strand
ATTCGTTAAACATCAGCAACTCCGATCATCTCGTTAGCGAGCCTCGCCCGGAAGTCGCGCGCCGTTGCAAAGCGGCGGTCCAAATCGGCAACCGCCTTTTCTAATGTGTGAAGCTGATCCGCAACCTCCTTCTGGGTCACAGGATCAGGCATATCCAATCGAAGTGGTCTCAGATCTTGAAGATTGATGTTCTTCTGTGCAGTTTGGGTGGCCACATGATTTTCAAGGTACTTTTGCTTTGTCCGGAGCACGTACTCAAGGAAGCGAACATTTGTGCCATCTCTTGGAACAATCCCAACAACGCTGTCCGGGCACCACGTCTCCTGCGTCGTTATGGCTGTGTAGCCAATGTTGGCCGCGATGGTTATGAGGATCGAGTTTTTAGGAAACGACTTGCTGTATTTCAGCCCCTCATCGCTAAGCATCTGCGATGCGCCACGCAAATCACCCGTCGAGGCAACGATGTCACCGGTCTGCACAAAAGGGTAAGGACCTCCAAAGAACTCCGGGAGGTTTCGAGGTCGGTGGCTAAATTTCCCGCGATCTACTGTTGCCACATCTTGCAACAGAGTCTGTTTCCATGAATCCGCAGGGCTGAGAAGTTCAACGGAGGCTGAGCGGAACAAAGCAGAGGCGTTGTTGCGTGCTTGTTCATAAGCCAGTTCGCATTCGAGCGCAGATGTGATCGCAGACGCGATTTGACTCTGGATATCCAAAGACGGCAGCACAAACTCAAAACTAGCCAAGCTCTCCCAGTTGGTACGAGGACTCAGCGAGCCGGCAGAAGTGCCCACCGCGTGATCAAAAAAGGCATCGGTCTGGCAAATGAAGGGCAGCAGCTCCGGCAGCAAGACCTGCGCATCCTTGGTCTCCAGCACGTAGATGTCCCCGGAACACACCCCAGAGAAATCCGCCACAGCCACCTTGCGCTGGTAAGCGCGTCGCTTGCCGAACAGCACCTGGCCAGGTTGAAACACGCTGGTGAAGGTCACGCCGTCAGCAACGCTGCCCCAACTGCGGATGCGCAAGTCACCTGGTTCGAGATGTTCCAAACCAACGTAGCGTTCAATGCCATCGGCCAGCGGATCTTGGCTGCGTGCCTTCGAGAGGCGCACCACATCGCCAAACTTCACTTTTCGCCAACCAGGCTTCATGGTCCCTTCAGTCATTTCCACGCTCTTGATCTTCTCTTTTCCTTGAGCCCACATCACGGAGCCAATGGGCAAACTCTGCAAGGCCTTCGGCGCCCTTTGGTGCCAGCGTCCACCAACTGACCGTCAGTTTGCTGGACTCGCCCTCAACCGTAAGCTCCAGGTGTTCCCCGTCGCACACCGCAGGGCTGATGGGGTAAGCGGGTACGGTGAGCTGTCGCAGCGTCCCTAAACGCTCCTCGGCTATGGCGGTGCTGATTGGTACA
>CAZGDZ010000510.1:0-1640 GCA_964524855.1 uncultured Macromonas sp. | reverse complement strand
AGCCGCATGCCGTGGGCGGTCATTCGGTCGAACGACAGGGCGGCGTTGGTTTCGGCAAAGTGGTAGTGCGAGCCGACCTGGATCGGCCGCTCGGCGGTGTTGACCACCACCAGGGTGACGGTGCGGCGACCTGGGTTCAGCGTGTGTTCGCCGGGGTCGATGAGGTATTCGCCAGGGGTCATGGGTGATCCTTCAAGCGGCCAACAACGACCAGCCCATGTTCAGTCCCATCAGGGCCACCACCGCGCCCGCGACGCGGGGCCACCAAGCGCTGGTGCGTTGCAGGCCCAGACCCAGCACAATGCCGACAGCATGGAGCATTGCAGTGCCCAAGACCATGCCGGCCAGGGCCATGCCGCCGGCCAGTTCCTGGCCGTGTGCGGCGCCGTGGAACAGTGCAAAGGCGCCCACCAGGGCAGCGCCGGCCCATTCGGGCAGCCGGATTCGGGTGGCCACCAACAGGCCCACCACCAACATGGAGGCGGCGATCATGGGTTCGACGGCTGGCAGCCCTAAGCCCAGCTTGGCCAGCAGGGCACCCAGCAGCAACAGTGCTGCAAACGACAGCGGAGCCAGCCAGACGCGGCGCGTTGTCATCGCGCTCCACATGCCCACGGCCAGCATGGCCGCCAGGTGGTCAAGCCCTGTGATGGGATGCAATGCGCCTGTCAAAAAGCCGTGGTGTTCGCCGCCGTCACCGCCCACGTGGGCCAAGGCGGCGGTGCTGGCTGCACCCAGCAGCAGGGCGGTGACCATGGGTTGCCAACGGATGATGGGGGTTGTGTGTGTTTGCATGGCGGATCGTGGAATGGTCAAACAATGGGCTGGTGCACGGTGACCAACTTGGTCCCGTCCGGGAAGGTGGCTTCGACCTGGATGTCGGCGATCATTTCGGGCACGCCGTCCATTACGTCAGCACGCGTCAGCACGGTGCGGCCCTCGCTCATCAGATCAGCCACGGTTTTGCCGTCGCGGGCGCCTTCCCTCACGGCGGCGCTGATGAGCGCCACGGCTTCGGGGTAATTCAGCTTCAGCCCGCGGGCACGGCGGCGTTCGGCCAGCAGCGCGGCGGTGAAGATCAGCAGCTTGTCCTTGTCGCGGGGTGAGAGTTCCATGAGGCGATTTGTGCAATAAGTGTGCCCAGTGGGCCAGTGTGCACCGTTGTGGGGAGCGGTGGCCATACGCCGAACGGCGGATGGATGGCACGAAAGCTGCAAAACCTCGCGCGTGAACAACACTTCGGCCACCGATCCCCCCGCCACGCAACGCATCGTCAAGGTACGGCGGGACTACAACAGTTGGGTGGCCAGCGAGACGCTGGAGGACTACGCCCTGCGCTACACCCCGCAGCGGTTCCGCCGCTGGTCCGAATGGCGGGTGGCGAACACCGCGTTCGGGGTGGCGTCCTTCCTGATCCTGGAGGCGGTGGGCGCCACGCTGCTGGTGCAGTACGGCTGGGTGAACGCGCTGTGGGCCATTCTGGCGGCCGGGTTGGTGATTTTTCTGGCAGGGTGCCCCATCAGTATCTATGCGGCGCGCTACGGGGTGGACATGGACCTGCTGACCCGGGGCGCGGGGTTCGGCTACATCGGTTCCACCATCACCTCGCTCATCTACGCCTCGTTCACCTTCATCTTCTT
>CAZGDZ010000509.1:527-1641 GCA_964524855.1 uncultured Macromonas sp. | reverse complement strand
CTGCTTGCGCTCCACGCCCACTGCACCGCCGCTGGTGGTATTGACGGCCTGGCAAGCCGTCAGCAGCGAGCAGAGTGCGAGTGCGGCCAGGCGAAACGGGGTGTTCATATGAGTCCTCCATTGCAACAGGGTTGTTATGCTAGGCCGTTGTACTGGGCAGAACAACCAGCATTACCTAGGCTATGCTCCACGGGTTTCTTTGCCAGTTGCAGCAGCTAATGCTCTGTTCCAAGTAGCCGATATGCCAGGGAGCGGTAGAACAATTAAACAGTGGCGGGGTTCCAATGCGATTCAAGTCAGTCCAGTTTTCTGTAGTCACACTGGCGGGGGCCGGTATTCTGGCTGTTGTCGGGGCACTGGTACTCTATGCACTGTTCGCTGGAGCCCGCACCCAGAGCCTGGTTCAAGAACGAACCCAAAGCCTGCTGGAAGGGGTTATCAATCAGCGACTGATTGCCCTAGCCGAAGCCCAGGTTGACGTTTTGCAACGACAATTCGAAGCGCCAATGAGTCTTGCCAAATCACTGGCCACCCTCAACAGCCAGATGAGTGTCGGCGCCGATGGCGCGCCCGCTATCAACCTGAGCCGTGAAGATCTGTCGAATCTGGTAGGCGTCTACCTGGAAAAACACACCGAACTGATCGACCTGTACATCGGCTGGGAAGCCAACGCCTTCGGTCCAGATGACCTGTATTCAGGCCAGCAGGCAAACGGCTTCGACGAGAATGGCCGCTTCATGCCCTGGTGGTACCGTGATGGCGACAAGCTGAAGCTCGATCTGCTGACTGCCGAGCTGATGGAAAGCGAAAAAGTGCTGCCCACCGGCGTGCGCGAAGGCGAGTTTTATCTGTGCCCGAAAGCCACTCGACAGCCTTGTGTGATCGATCCGGCCGCCTACGACTTCGGCGGCAAACAGGTACTAGTCGCCTCGTTCAACGCGCCCATTCTGGTCGATGGCCAGTTCAAGGGAGCCGTAGGTAACGACCTGGCACTGGACTTCATCCAGGGACTGCTCACCAACGCAAAGAGCTCTCTATACGATGGGGCCGGCGAGTTGGCACTGATTGCAGCCAATGGCACCCTGATCGCGGCCACAAAGGACGCAAGCCTGAT
>CAZGDZ010000509.1:0-517 GCA_964524855.1 uncultured Macromonas sp. | reverse complement strand
ACTGGATGCAGGGCTGTTGGAGCAGCTCACACAGAGCAGTGGCGAACAGCCGATCAACAGGCTCGACGAACAACGCCAGGTATTCGAACTACTGCTTCCGTTCAAGGTTGCCGGCACCTCGACACGCTGGACCCTGGCCATTGAGCTACCGACTTCAGCAGTGTTCGCCGACCTGCAGAAACTCCAGGCCGGCCTGACCGAACAGGCCAGGGACGACACCCTCGGTATGACCCTGGTCGGTCTGCTGATAGCCGCACTTGGCCTAGTGGTGATCTGGTTCGTCGGTTACGGCATCGCCAAGCCACTACGACAGATGGCCGGCATGCTCGACGACATCTCCAAAGGTGATGGTGACCTCACCGTGCGCCTGGAAGTGGATCGCGGCGACGAACTGGGGCGCATCGCCCAGGGCTTCAACTCCTTCCTGAGCAAACTGCAAGTGATGATCGCCGACGTGGTGGGCTCGGTGCAGCAGGTCAGCGACTCCTCCGAACACACCGCCGATATCGCCACTCGT
>CAZGDZ010000508.1:0-1642 GCA_964524855.1 uncultured Macromonas sp. | reverse complement strand
CCGCGCGCTGCACCGATGGGCTCAGCTGAGCGAAGGTGTAGAGCTTCTTGCTCGCTTCTTCGGTCGGGTAGATGCCCGGGTTGTTGCGCACTTCCTCAGACACCAGCGGCGTGGCGGCGCTGTTGCCGTTGGGGTAGGCCACGTAGTCGGAGATCGGCGCGATCACTTCCGGGGTGAGGATGTAGTTGAGGAACACGTGGGCAGCTTCGACGTTCTTGGCGTCGGCCGGGATGGCCATCATGTCGAAGAAGGAGGCAGCGCCTTCCTTGGGAATGGTGTAGCCCACCGGTACGTTGTTCTTCGCTTCTTCGGCGCGGGCCTGAGCCTGGAAGATATCGCCGGACCAACCCAGGGCCACGCAGATATCGCCCTTGGACAGGTCGGAGATGTATTTGGAGCTGTGGAAATAGGTGATGTACGGGCGCACCGTCATCAGCAGGTCTTCGGCCTTTTTCACGTCCTCGGTGCTGGTCGGGTTGGGCGGCAGACCCAGGTAGTGCAGCGCCGCGCCATAGACTTCATCCGGCGCGTCGAGCATGGAGACGCCGCAGGATTTGAGTTTTTCCATGTTCTCCGGCTTGAACACCACGTCCCAGGAATCGACGGTGTCGGTGCCCAGCGCAGCCTTGACCTTTTCCGCGTTGTAGCCGATGCCGGTGGTGCCCCACAGGTAGGGGAAGGCGTACTGGTTGCCCGGGTCGGAACTGTCCAGAGCCTTCATCAGGTCAGGGTTGAGGTTCTTCCAGTTGGGCAGCTTGGATTTGTCCAGCTTCTGGAACACGCCGGCCTTGATCTGCTTGGCGAGGAACTGGTTGGACGGCACCACGATGTCGTAGCCGGAACGGCCGGAGAGCAGTTTGGCTTCCAGGGTTTCGTTGCTGTCGAACACGTCGTAGACGACCTTGATGCCGGTTTCCTTCTGGAAGTTTTCCAGGGTGTCCTCGGCGATGTAATCCGACCAGTTGTAAATGTGCAGCACTTTATCCTCGGCCTGGGCAACGCCGGTAATGGCGCCCGCCAGGGACAACGCGAGAAGGGTTTTGCCGAATATTTTCATGCGTACAGCTCCTGTTGTCGTATTGGTTTTCCCGCAGGTGACGCGGCCTATCCGCATCACCCTCCGGTGAGCCTGGCCAACGCACATGTGCAGTCTGGCAAGGTCTCGGCACTCTTTACAACTTTCCGCTATTGCAGCTTGAAACCGTTAAATGCCGTCCGCCTGGCCGAGTACCTCGGCGGCGGTCAGGTCCAGGCAGAGACGGGCCTTTTCCAGCAGCTCGTCGATCTCGGCCTGGCTGATCACCAGGAGCGGCGCAATGATCATGGTGTCGCCCACCGCGCGCAGGATCAGACCCTTATTAAAGCAGTGCCTGCGGCAGAGCATGCCCACGCCCACATCCCCGGCGAAACGCTTGCGGCTGGCCTTGTCCTGGACCAGCTCGATGGCCCCGAGCATGCCGAGGCCACGCACTTCACCCACCAGGGGGTGATCGGCCAGCTCACGCAGACGCTTTTGCAAGTAAGGTGCCGTTTCGGCCTTGACCCGCTCGACAATCTTTTCCTCGCGCAGGATGCGCAGGTTCTCCAGGGCCACGGCCGCCGCCACCGGGTGTCCGGAGTAGGTGAAGCCGTGGTTGAAGTC
>CAZGDZ010000507.1:0-1644 GCA_964524855.1 uncultured Macromonas sp. | reverse complement strand
AAGTTATCCACATGCTGGATTTCCACCATGGACAAGTCCACACCTTACGTAAAGTCACGTGCTATTTGGTCATTCCCCATTTTTTTGCAATAATCTAGGGTTTCCTCGAAATCAGCAGCACGTACCATGAAACGCACCTACCAACCGTCCAAGATCAAGCGCGCCCGTACCCACGGCTTTCTCGTCCGCATGAAGACCCGCGGTGGCCGCGCCGTGTTGAACGCCCGCCGCGCCAAGGGCCGCAAGCGCCTGGCCGTCTAAGGCAAGCGAAGCCCGCCGGTGCCGGTGAGCGATCCTGCCTTGCCATTGGCCACCGCAGGGGCAGCCACCCGCTGGCAACGCCTGCGGCAGCGGGCGCAGTTCGACGCAGCGCTCTCCACGCCCCCCGTAGGCAAGACGCAGCACTTCGCCCTGCACGCGATCACGCCCTCAGCGGCCATGATTGCGGCTGGCCTGTTTCCGGGCGTTGGCCCGTGGATGGGTGTGCTTCTGCCCAAGCGCTGGGCCAAACGTGCCGTGACGCGCAACACCTTCCGCCGCCAGATTTACGCCACCAGTCAGCACAGTGCCGCCCGTTGGGCGGGGCAAGCGCTGGTGGTGCGTTTGCGCCATGGGTTTTCGCCGCAGCAGTTCACCAGTGCCACGTCCGATGCGCTCAAGCGCGCCGCACGGGCAGAATTGCTGCGCCTGTTCCCAGAGGCTGATCATGCGTGACTGGCCACGCCGCGCCTTGGTGTTGCTGGTGCAAGGCTATCGCCTGGTGCTGAGCCCCTGGCTGGGCAACACTTGCCGGTTTGAGCCCACCTGCTCCGCTTACGCGTTGGGCGCGCTGGAGCTTCACGGCGCCCTGGCCGGCAGTTATTTGACCTTGCGTCGCCTGGCACGCTGCCACCCCTGGTGCGATGGCGGCTGCGACCCGGTGCCCGCGCAAGCGCCCCGCCTTTTCACTTCCCTCCTGTCAGCCCCGTCTGAAAAGAAACCGTCATGAGCGAAATCCGCCGATCCATCCTCTGGGTGATTTTTGGTTTCTCGCTGATCCTGATCTGGGATCAGTGGCAAATTTACAACGGCAACCCGGCCACTTTCTTCCCGTCCAGCAGCCAGAAGGCCGCTGAAACGAAAGCCGCGCCAGCGGCGGACGCAGCAGTGCCCACCGCCACGGCTTTGGGTCAGCCCCCCAGCGACGCTCTGCCGAGCGATGTGCCCAGCATCCCGCGCGAAACCCACGAGGTGCGCACCGACGTGCTGGCCTTGAGCTTCGACAGCGAAGGTGGCACCCTGGTGGGCGCGCAAATCCTGCCGCACGCCGCCGAAACGGGCAAAGCCTTGCGCGACAGCCAGACGCCGTTGACGCTGTTGGTGCAGGACGCCAACCGCACCTACGTGGCGCAGACCGGTCTGATTGGTGGCGAGTTGCCCACCCACAAGACGCCCATGCGGTTGGTCTCGGGCGACAAGGCGCTGGCCGATGGTCAGGACAGCCTGACGCTGAGGTTTGAGTCCAACCCGGTCAATGGCGTGGTGCTGGCCAAGACCTACACCCTGCGCCGTGGCGCGTACGACATCGGCGTGCAGCACGAGGTGATCAATCAGGGCAGCGCACCGGTGACGCCACAGGTGTACCTGCAACTGGTGCGTGATGGC
>CAZGDZ010000506.1:0-1649 GCA_964524855.1 uncultured Macromonas sp. | reverse complement strand
GCACGGTGAGCCGTGGCCCATGGAACGCAAACTGGCCGAGTCGCTCAACGCCGCGCGTTTTCGCCGCTGAAGTGAATCTCTTCCATATAGCCTTCGTCTATATAAGAAACAAATAAAAAGTAGTTTGAGTTTAAGGACTCAAGCTCTACATTCGCTGCCCATGTATCAATACACCGACTTTGACCGCCATTTCGTACGCCAACGTGCCGCCCAGTTCCGCGACCAGCTGGAACGTTTTCAGGCCGGCACCTTGGGCGGCGACGAGTTCAAGCCGCTGCGCCTGCAGAACGGCTGGTACATCCAACGCCACGCGCCCATGCTGCGCGTGGCCGTGCCTTACGGCGAGCTGTCCACCCGGCAGGTGCGCGTGCTGGCACGCATTGCGCGCGAATACGACCAGCCCAGCCACGACATCTTCCAGGGCGCCGTTGCGGCGCAGAACAAGTTGGGCAGCATCCAGCTTCGCGACGGTAAGGCCATTGCCAGCCGCCTGCCCACGGGCTACGCCCACTTCACCACACGCCAGAACGTGCAGTACAACTGGATTCCGCTGCACCAGGCCGCCGACGTGATGGACCTGCTGGCCAGCGTGGACATGCACGGCATCCAGACCAGCGGCAACTGCATCCGCAACATCACCACCGACGAGCTGGCAGGCATTGCCGTGGACGAAGTGGCCGACCCGCGCCCCTTCGCCGAAATCATGCGCCAGTGGAGCACGCTCCACCCTGAGTTCGCCTTCCTGCCACGCAAGTTCAAGATTGCCATCACCGGCGCACGCGAAGACCGCGCCGCCACCTACTGGCACGACGTGGGCCTGCAGATGGTGCGCAACGAAGCGGGTCAGCTCGGCTTCAAGGTGCTGGCGGGTGGCGGCATGGGCCGCACCCCCACCATTGCCACGGTGCTGCGCGAGTTCCTGCCTTGCGACCAGATCCTCAACTACCTGGAAGCCCTGGTGCGCGTGTACAACGCCTGGGGCCGCCGCGACAACATTTACAAGGCCCGCATCAAAATTTTGGTGAAGGCCGAAGGCCAGCGCTACATCGACGAGGTGGAGGCCGAGTACCGCCGCATCGTGGAGCAGGACGGCGCACCGCACACCATCACCGCCGCCGAACTGGAGCGTGTGAGCAGCTTCTTTGCCGCTCCACCGGCCAGCGCATCGGCCCATTGCACCGACGAGAAAGTCGCCCGCATCCTGCGTGCCGCCGCTGACGACGACGTGGAGTTCAGCCGCTGGATCCAGCAGAACGTGCAGCCGCACAAGAACCCCGACCTGCGCGCCGTGACGCTTTCGTTCAAGCGCCTGGGCCAGGCCCCTGGCGACGCCACCGCCGACCAGCTGGACGCCGTGGCCGAACTGGCCGACCAGTACAGCGCGGGCGAAGTGCGCGTGACGCACGACCAGAACCTGGTGCTGCCCTGGGTGCGCTGCGACGCCCTGCCCGAACTGTGGCGCGAGGCGCGCCGCCTGGGCCTGGCGCGCCCCAACATCCGCCTGCTGACCGACATGATCGCCTGCCCCGGCGGCGACTTCTGCGACCTGGCCAATGCCCGTTCCATCACGGTGGCCGAGGCCATCACCGAGCGTTACCAGGACCTGGACGAGCTGCACGACCTGGGCGAGATCGACCTGCACATCAGCG
>CAZGDZ010000505.1:0-1655 GCA_964524855.1 uncultured Macromonas sp. | reverse complement strand
GTTACACCCGCACCAATGCCGGCAATATCGGCGTGTGCATCGGCACCTCCGGCCCAGCTGGCACCGACATGGTGACCGGCCTGTACTCCGCATCGGCCGACTCCATTCCGATTCTGTGCATTACCGGCCAAGCGCCGCGTGCCCGTATGCACAAGGAAGACTTCCAGGCCGTCGACATCACCAGCATCGTCAAGCCGGTGACCAAGTGGGCGACCACGGTTATGGAGCCGGGCCAAGTGCCACGCGCCTTCCAGAAAGCCTTCTATGAAATGCGCAGCGGCCGTCCAGGCCCCGTGCTGATCGACCTGCCGTTCGACGTGCAGATGGCCGAGATCGAATTCGACATCGACGCCTACGAACCACTGCCACTGGCCAAGCCGGCGGCAAACCGGGTGCAGGCTGAAAAAGCCCTGGCCATGCTGAATGACGCCGAGCGTCCGTTGCTGGTTGCCGGCGGCGGTATCTTCAACGCTGATGCGGCCGACAAGCTGGTTGAGTTCGCTGAACTGACCGGCGTACCGGTAGTACCAACCCTGATGGGCTGGGGCGCGATTCCGGACGACCACAAGCTGATGGTAGGCATGGTTGGTCTGCAAACCTCACACCGCTACGGCAACGCCACCCTGCTGGAATCCGACCTGGTATTCGGTATCGGTAACCGTTGGGCCAACCGCCACACCGGCAGCATCGATGTCTACACCGAAGGCCGCAAGTTCATTCACGTCGACATCGAACCGACGCAGATTGGCCGCGTGTTCAACCCGGACCTGGGCATCGTTTCCGATGCTGGCGCCGCTCTGGACGCCTTTATCGAAGTGGCCCGCGAGTGGAAATCCGCTGGCAAGCTGAAAGATCGCAGCGCCTGGGTTGAGTCCTGCCGTGAGCGCAAGCGCACCCTGCAGCGCAAGACCCACTTCGACAACGTGCCGGTCAAACCGCAGCGCGTTTACGAAGAGATGAACGAGTTCTTCGGCAAGGACACCTGCTACGTCAGCACCATCGGCCTGTCGCAGATCGCCGGCGCGCAGTTCCTTCACGTCTACAAGCCACGCCACTGGATCAACTGTGGCCAGGCCGGCCCGCTCGGCTGGACCATTCCGGCAGCGCTGGGTGTGGTCAAGGCTGATCCAACCCGTAACGTCGTGGCACTGTCGGGCGACTATGACTTCCAGTTCATGATCGAAGAGCTGGCTGTGGGCGCGCAGTTCAATCTGCCGTACATCCACGTGGTGGTGAACAACTCCTACCTGGGCCTGATCCGTCAGTCGCAGCGCGGTTTCGCGATGGACTACTGCGTGCAGTTGGCCTTCGAGAACATCAACGCACCGGAGATCAACGGTTACGGCGTCGACCACGTTGCCGTGGTGGAAGGCCTGGGCTGTAAGGCCGTGCGCGTATTCGAGCCGAACGACATCCAGGCGGCATTGGCCAAGGCCAAGGCGCTGATGGAAGAGTTCCGCGTACCGGTGGTGGTGGAAATCATTCTGGAGCGTGTCACCAACATCTCCATGGGTGTGGAAATCAACGCGGTCAACGAGTTCGAAGAACTCGCCGAACGCGGTGCCGACGCCCCGACTGCGATCTCACTGCTGGATTGATGCAACCGTAGGGTGGAAAACCGCGAAGCGTTTTCCACCGCCTTTTGTGGATGTGCT
>CAZGDZ010000504.1:1299-1657 GCA_964524855.1 uncultured Macromonas sp. | reverse complement strand
GCCAGCCGCCCGCCCTTGATGGCCGACAGGTGGCGGCGCACGCAGTTCATCTCGCTGATGGTGGCGCCGCTGGCCAGCAGCGCGCGGTTGACCGCCTGTTTGTGCTCCAGCGTCAATCCATCGATGGGCAGCGGCAGCAGGGCCGAGCCGCCGCCCGAGATGAGGCACAGCACCACGTCGTCGGCCGTGAGGCCTTGCACACGTTGTAAGAGTTGTTGCGCGGCGTTCAGCCCGGCCGCATCGGGCACGGGGTGGGCGGCTTCCACAATCTGGATGCGCTCGCATGGCACCGCGTAGCCGTAGCGGGTGACGACGTAGCCACTGAGCTGTTCGGGCGGGCCGCTCCAGTGCCGTTCCA
>CAZGDZ010000504.1:822-1289 GCA_964524855.1 uncultured Macromonas sp. | reverse complement strand
GCGGCCGACGCCTTGCCCGCGCCTATGACCACCAGCCGGCCCCGGCCTACCTCTTGCGGCGTGGGCACGTGGGGTGGCACGCACAAGGCCGGTTGCGCGGAGGCCACCGCCGCATCGAACAGGCGGCGCAGCAAGGTGGCGGGCGGGATGGGTGTTGCGGTGGGCAGGGTCATCGTCGGGCTCTGGCGGTGCGGCCTCAAGCGGCGGGTTGGCCGATCTCGAAGTGGTTGAGTTGCTCCAAGGCCCGAACGATACCCGAATGGTCCCAGCCCGCGCCACCGTGGGCCACGCAGGCGTTGAACAGTTGCTGCACTTGGGCGGTGGCCGGCAGCGCCAGGCCCAGCGACTTGGCCGCGCCCAGTGCCAGGTTCAGGTCCTTCTGGTGCAGGGCGATGCGGAAGCCGGGTTCCACCGTGCGCCGGATCATGCGTTCGCCGTGCACTTCCAGGATGCGCGAGGTGGCCAGA
>CAZGDZ010000504.1:0-812 GCA_964524855.1 uncultured Macromonas sp. | reverse complement strand
AGACCGCCCATCAGCGCCTGACGCACCTTGGCCGGATCGGCCCCCGCGCGGGCGGCGAACAGCAGCCCTTCGGCCACCGCGTTGATGGTGAGCGCCACCACGATCTGGTTGGCCACTTTGCAGGTTTGGCCGGCGCCGCTGTCGCCCACCCGGGTGATGTTCTTGCCCAGCGCCTCGAACACGGGCTTGACCCTCTCGAACACCTCTTCGCGCCCCCCCACCATGATGGACAGCGTGGCGTTGCGCGCGCCCACGTCGCCACCCGACACCGGCGCGTCGAGGTAGTCCGCGCCCAGGGCCTGGATGCGCTGGGCAAAGGCCTGCGTCTCCACTGGTGAAATGGAGGACATGTCCACCACCACTTTGCCGGTAGCGCCGCCCCGCAGCCCTTCGGCCACGCCATCGGGCCCGAACAGCACGGCTTCCACGTCCGGCGTGTCGGGCACCATGGTGATGACGATGTCGGCCCGCTCGGCCACGCCGCGTGCGCTCAGGCACTGGGTGGCGGTGCTTTCAGCGATCTCGGCGGGCACCTTGCTGCGGGTGTAGACGAACAGGTGGTGCCCGGCCTTGATGAGGTGGCCCGCCATGGGCGTGCCCATGATGCCGAGGCCGATGAAACCGATCTTCAGGGGTTGCGTGGTCATGTGTTTCTCCTTGTTGTGAATCTGCTGGTGCAATGTCGAGGGAAGGGGCTCAGGCCAGAGCCTTGAGCCAGCCCAGGCCGGCTTCGGTGGTGCTGGCGGGCTTGTATTCGCAGCCCACCCAGCCGCTGTAGCCAATCCGGTCCAGGTGGCGGAGCAGGAAGGCGT
>CAZGDZ010000503.1:0-1663 GCA_964524855.1 uncultured Macromonas sp. | reverse complement strand
AAGCCGCGCTCAAGGTGCTGGTGCGCCGTTGATGTCGGCCGGACGCCCGAAAAAGGCGTCCAGCAGCGGTAGCATGGCAGGGAATTCCTGGCCAAACCGGGGTCTGTTGACGAAGTAGGCTTCGCAGCAAACCGCAAAGAACTCTGCGGGCGCTTCGGCGCCGTACGCGTCCAGCCACGGTGTGGGCGCGCCAAAGCGTTGCGCCATCTCCACCGCTTGGCAAAACGCGTCGTAGCTTTGTTGCCAGAGGGTTTGCCAGTGCCGCTGCGCTTGTCGCGGTGTCAGGCCTAGCCAACCTGCGGGCAGGCGGGGGCAGCCGTTGGCCATTTCGTGGCTGCGCTTGTAGCGCATGTCCAGCTTGTGAGCAAATTCGTGGATGACGAGGTTGTTCCCATGGGCGGCGTCCTGCGCGCCACCCGCCACCTGCGACCACACCAACATCACTGGCCCACCGGCCATGGCTTCGCCGGCCAGTGCCTCTTTGTAGTGATGCACCACGCCGGCTTCGTCCACCACTTCACGCTGGGCCACCACCGTGTCGGGGTGGATGACGATGCCCACGAAGTCGTCGTACCAGCGCAGCCCGGCTTGGCCCCAGTGCACCAGCGGCAGGCAGGCTTGCATGGCCACGGTTAGCGCCACGGTGTCGCTCACCACCAGGCCACGGGTGCCGTGGAATTCTTTGTCCGCCAGAAAGTGGGCGCACAGCCAGCGCAAGGTGATCAGGTCGGCCGCCGGACGACAAGCCACAAAGGGGTGCTGCGCCAGCACCGCCTTCCACAGGGGTGTCGGAATGTCCGGCACCTGCCGCCGCCAGCGTTGCCACCAGCGCCAAGTCCGTCGCAGCAGTTTCAGCGCCATGGCAAGGGGCGACGCTCCCAGTGGCCATCGGGGTAGAGTCGCAGCACCTCGCCACGAGGGGGGTGTGCTTGGGCGTCCCAGTCGCTCAGTACCAGGCGCAGGCGCTCGCTGGGCAACCGGTGTTCGGCCGGGCGGTGGGTGTGGCCATGGACCAGCACCAGGGCATCGCAGGCCTGCAACCATTCGGCAGCGGTGCTGCTGTCCACATCGGCGTAGCCTTCAAAGCGGCGTTCGGGCTCGTCTTGGTGTTGGGCTTTGCGGTCTTTGCTGACTTGGCGCAATTGCTGTGCAATCGCCAGGCGTTCGGCCAAGGGGCGCGCCAAAAAATCGCTTTGCCAGTCGGCCGTGCGCACCTGGGCCCGAAAACGTTGGTAGTCATCGTCGTCCAGGCACCAAGCATCGCCATGCGTCAGAAGCCAGCGCTGGCCTTGCCAGTCCAGCAGGCACGGGTCGGGCAGGGCGGTGGTGCCTACCTGTTGATGGAAGCTCTCACCGATCAGGAAATCCCGGTTGCCGTGCATCAGGTACACCGGTGCGTGCTGGCTGGCCGCACGCAGCGCAGCGATGCAGTCGTTCAACCAAGGTGAGGCGGTGTCCAGCAGGTCGTCGCCCACCCAGACTTCGAACAGGTCGCCCAGGATGAACAGTGCGTCAAACTCCGCGCTGTGCAGATAGCGTGTCCACCCCTGAGCGGTTTCAGGCTCGTGCTCGTTCAGGTGGATGTCTGAAATCACATCCACCCAACGCCAGGCCGGCTGGCCTGACAGCCAAGCAGGGGTCAGCTTCAGAGAGCGACCGCCTT
>CAZGDZ010000502.1:0-1664 GCA_964524855.1 uncultured Macromonas sp. | reverse complement strand
ATTAACTACTCAACGGCAAGCCGGCCGGGGTTCGGTGCGTGCAGTTGACAGAAAGCCACTTGTGTCGCATCTTCGGGCAGCCAGAGCGACCCGCCGTGTGCCAGGGGCTTCGGCCCTCGGCCGACATGTGCGGCAACAGCCAGGCACACGCCCTGCAATGGCTGGCCCAGCTGGAGCTCCTCACCGCCCCTTGAGGTGCCCCGGCTGGCTGCTGGTCCTGAACCGGACCGAGGAGACACCCCCGTGAAGTTTGCCGACGCGTACATCGACCAGATCGAAGCCCTCGCCGAATGGATGCGCCTGCCCCGCGTGCGCGCGCTGCACCTGCCGCCGCAACCGGCACACCGCGACAACAAGGGGGAATTCTGCGAGGTGGAACTGGACGATGGCGCCATTGGCTTGTCATACGTGCTGCTGGACGACACCCTGGCCCGCTTGCAGGCCGAACACGGACACCACCACCTGGCCGGTGCCGATGCGCTGAGCCTGGCGCGCCAGTACGCCAACGGCCATGGCGCCGCGCGCACCGTGGGCTTTGCGGTGGCCAACGCATTGAGCCAGAGCCTGTTTCGCCGCGCTGGCTACCAGCCGCCCGCGAGCGCCGATGCCATCGGCGGCCTGGATCCCCAAGCGCACGAGCACATCGGCATGATCGGCCTGTTCCCGCCGTTGGTGGACGCCGTGACCCGCCATGGCGCGCGCCTGACGGTGGCGGAGCTGAATCCGGCCCTGGCCATGGAACACCCGGGCTACCGCGTCACGCTGGACGCCAACGAACTGCGCGATTGCCAGAAGGTGCTGTCCACCAGCACGGTGCTGTTGAACGACACGCTGGACGCGATGCTGGCCCGCTGCCGATCGGCCAAGCTATTTGCCATGATCGGCCCTGGCGCAGGCATGTTGCCCGACGCGCTGTTTGCGCGGGGCGTGACTTTGGTGGGTGGCAGCCAGGTCACGGATGGGCCGGCGTTCCTGGACGCGCTGCGCTGCGGCCGCAAGCACAGCAAGGCCACCCGCAAGTACGGTTTGACGCCGGCCAACTACCCGGGCTTCGCCGCCCTGCTGGCCCGGCTTTGACCTCGGCGCCGTCCGGCGCCACAATCTGCATCAGCACCACACGAGCAGACGGAGCCCGACATGGAACCGAACTTTCATCGTTTTTCAGAACTGTTCAAGCAGCTCGGCCTGCCATCGGACGACGACCATGTGGCCGCCTTCCTGCAAGTGCACCGCCCGTTGCCGGGCGACATCTGCTTGGCCGATGCCCCGTTCTGGACCCCGGCGCAGGCGGCTTTGCTGCGCGAGGAATGGGCGGAGGATGCGGACTGGGCCGAAGTCGTTGACCGCCTGGACGCGGCCCTGCGCGCCTGAACGCGCAAGGCACACCGCAGAGTTACTGCTTGACGGCTTCGGCCTGGATCACCAGGCGCACGTTCTTGGGGAAGCCCCAATCCACGCCATAGTTCATGCCAAACGCGGTGCGGTCGATCGTGGTCTCGAAGTCGCCACCGCACACTTCGCGCTTGAGCATCGGGTTCTCGTAGCAGTTGAACTGGCTGGCCTTCAGCGTCACCGGCTGGGTCTTGCCCAGCAGCGTCAACTGGCCCTGCACTTCGGCCACCTTGTCGCCGTTGAACACCAGCTTGTCCGACACGAAACGGGCC
>CAZGDZ010000501.1:1105-1674 GCA_964524855.1 uncultured Macromonas sp. | reverse complement strand
CCATCAACCGGCTCCTCACGCAGGGCGCGCGGGTGTCCTGGGCCAGCGACGGCGGCGAAACCGGCGCCGGCAACACCATCGAGGTGTACATCCACCGCCTGCGCCGCAAGCTGGAAGGTTCGGGCTTGGTGATTCGCACCGTGCGCGGGCTGGGCTATCTGATGGAAGCGGCCGAACCCTGATGGAGACCACCCCCACCGACCCGCCGCTGCCCCGGCGCGGCCTGAAGCTGTCGCGCCAGTTGCTGCTGTGGGTGCTGCTGCCCCAGGTGGTGTTGTGGATGGCGGGCGGGGCCGCTGCTTATCGCCTCGCCGCCAGCTACGTGGACCAGGCGCTGGACAACGGCCTGCTGCTGTCCAGCCGCTCACTGGCGCGGCAGCTCAAACCGCTGGGCAACGGGCTGCTGGTGGACTTTCCCCGCGCGGCGCAAGCGATTCTGGAAGCCGACCCGGTGGACCGGCAGTTTTACATGGTGAGTTCGCCACCGGGCGAGTTCGTGCTGGGCAACCGCACCCTGCCGCCCCCACCGCCCGACGCACTGGCCCACCCGGTGCCCGACCAGCCCTATT
>CAZGDZ010000501.1:0-1095 GCA_964524855.1 uncultured Macromonas sp. | reverse complement strand
ATGGGCAAATGCCCGCCGCCGACAGCGAGGGAGAACTTCAACGGGTGCGCGCGGTGGCGCTGTACCTGACGCTGGACGGCGAAATCAACGCCGAGCCCCAGCGCGTGCTGGTGCAGGTGGCGCGCAGCAACAACACCCGCGAACAACTGGTGCGCCGCATCTTGGTGGACATGCTGCTGCCGTTGTCCACCCTGGTGCTGCTGATGACGGTGATCGTGTGGGCCGGCATCCGCGCCGGGCTGTCCCCCATCAAACGGCTGACGCAGCAGGTGGAGGGCCGCGCCGCCAGCGACCTGACGCCGCTGAAGCTTGACGCCGCCCCGCGCGAACTGCACGCGCTGGCCACCGCCCTGAACACCCTGCTGGCCGACGCACAACTGCACCTGGAGGCGCAAAAGCGCTTCATCGGCGACGCCGCGCACCAGTTGCGGACCCCCTTGGCCGGGCTCAAAAGCCAGTCTGAACTGGCCTTGCAGCAAACGCAAGACGCCGAGCTGCGCCAACGGCTGGAACGGGTGCACGAAAGCGCCACCCGCAGCGCCCACCTGGTGTCGCAACTGCTGACGCTGGCGCGGGCCGAACCCGAAGCCGCGCTGACCCGCATGCAGCGGCTGGACCTGCGGCCCTTTGTGCAGGCCCTGGTCGCCGAATGGGTGCCTCGCGCGCTGAAAGCGCACGTGGACCTGGGTTGGGACGAAACCGGTGGCAGGCCGGCCTGGGTACTGGCCGAACCGTCGCTGCTGCGCGAAGCGATTGCCAACGTGATCGACAACGCCATCCGTTACGCGGGTGCGGGCGCCGAGGTGACGGTGGGGCTGGAGCCCCACCCTGACCACACGGTGGTGTGGGTGAAGGACAACGGACCCGGCATCGCGCCGGACCTGCGTCAGAGGGTGTTCGAGCGGTTCTTCCGGGGCACCGAAACCGGCAACGGCTGCGGTTTGGGGCTGGCGATCGTGCGCGACATCGTGCGCCGCCATGGGGGCGAGGTGGAACTGGAGCATCCCACCCCGCAGGGCCTGGTGGTGAGGCTGCGCCTGCCTCAGGCCTGAGCGACCACGCGGGTCATTTCCAGGCACTTGTTGCTGTAGCCCC
>CAZGDZ010000500.1:0-1679 GCA_964524855.1 uncultured Macromonas sp. | reverse complement strand
GGCGCGCCGTGTCCGCCAAGGCGTGGCCAGCGGCCGTGAGGTGCACCTTTTTGCCGATGACTTCGTGCAACGGCAGCCCCACCGCATCGGCCAGCTCCCGCAGTTGCATGGACGCGGTGGGCTGGGTTACGTGCGTCACCCGAGCCGCCGCGCTGACACTGCCGTGGTCAGCCAGCGCCAAAAAGGCGCGCAACTGGCGGAAGGTGATATTCATAGGATTTTATCTATGCATCAATCGTAATAAATCGATTTTACAAAATGTATTCTGCTCCGTAGCATGCCGGTCAAAGGAACGCTTCTGTGAACAACCTGCTAGACCCCGCCATCTTGTTTTTCCTGTTCGGTGCTTTCGCCGGGCTGGTCAAATCCAACCTCGAAATTCCCGCGCCGATCTCGCGCTTTCTGTCGCTCTACCTGTTGATGGCGCTTGGCCTGAAAGGCGGTTTCGCGCTGGCGGCGTCGGGCTTCACGCTGGAAGTGGTGCGCAGCCTCGGCGTGGCCATGACGCTGGCGGTGCTGGTGCCCATGCTGGGTTATGTGGTGCTGCGGCGCTGGCTGTCGGGGCTGGACGCGGCGGCAGTGGCCGCCACCTACGGCTCGGTGAGCGCGGTCACGTTCATCACCGCCGTGCAAACGCTGGACAACCAGGGCCTGCCCTACGGCGGCCACATGGCGGCCGCCATGGCACTGATGGAGTCGCCCGCCATCATTCTGGCGGTGGTGCTGGCGAACACCTTGCGCCAGCGCGCTGGTGCCTCAGCTGGAGTGAACTTCAACGGTCACTCCGCCACGTTGACGGCCACGGGCCCAAGCGGCCCCAACCTGTCCATGGGCAAGGTGTTGCACGAGTCGCTCACCGACGGTGCGCAGCTACTGCTGATCGGTGCCATGGTGGTGGGCTTCGTCACTGGTGACACCGGTCAGGCCGCTATGCAGCCGTTCACCGGCGACCTGTTCAAAGGCATGCTGGCGTTTTTCCTGCTCGACATGGGCTTGCTGGCAGCCCGCAATCTGCCCAAGGTGAAAGGCCAATCGCCCTGGCTGATCGCTTACGGCGTGGTGGGGCCCCTGGTGCACGCCAGCCTGGCGCTTGGCTTGGCGGTGTTGCTGGGCATTGCGGCAGGCGATGCGGCCTTGCTGATGGTGCTGGCGGCCAGCGCGTCTTACATCGCGGTGCCGGCGGTGCTGCGCCACGCCATCCCCGAGGCCAATCCGTCGCTGTACTTCGGCCTGTCGCTGGGCATCACCTTCCCGCTCAACATCCTGTTCGGCATTCCGCTGTACATCGGCGTGGCCCACGCGGTGCTGGGCTGACGCCGATCACGCGCAAGCCTTAGCCCAGGCGGTCGTGCAGAGCGACCAGCGCCTGGGTCAGCTTGTGCTTCGGGTCCAGATGCACCATGGGGCGCGACAGTTGGTGCGACTCGCGCACCTTCACCGACGACGGTAAGTAAGGCGCCAGCACCGGCAGGCCTTCGTCGATCAGCTCCTGCACCAAGCGCTGCGGCAGGTTGGCGCGCGGCTGGAACTGGTTGACCACGATGCCTTTGATTTCCAGCGCCGGGTTGTGGTCGGCGCGGATTTCCTGTACGTTGGCCAGCAAGGTGTACAGCGCCTGACGCGAAAAGTCGTCGCAATCGAACGGAATCAGGCAACCGCTGGCCCCCATGAGCGCCGAG
>CAZGDZ010000499.1:0-1680 GCA_964524855.1 uncultured Macromonas sp. | reverse complement strand
CGCAACCGGCCGCTGGCCGCACCGGGGAACGGGAGGTGCGGCTTCTGCCCAAAACCGGCCTGCGCGTAGGCCTCCCACATGTCGCGCGGCTGCATTTGCATCGCGATCTTGACCGTGCCCACGTTGCTGGACTTCTGAATCACCTCGTTGACCGTGAGCACGTTGTAGGGATGCACGTCGGAAATGGTGAAGCCGCCCATTTGGAGACGGCCGGGTGCGGTGTGGATCGGCGTTTCGGGGCGCACCATGCCTTTGTCCAACGCCAAGGCCGCGATGAACGGCTTGACGGTGGAGCCCGGCTCGAAACTGTCGGTCAGGGCGCGGTTGCGCAGTTGCTCACCAGTCAGGTTGCGGCGCTGATTGGGGTTGTAGCTGGGGTAGTTGGCCAGGGCCAGCACCTCGCCAGTGTGGGCGTCCAGCACCACCGCGCTGCCGCCCAACGCCTTGTGTTCGGCCACCGCTTCGCGCAACTTCTGGTAGGCGAAAAATTGGATTTTGCTGTCCACCGAGAGCTGGATGTCGCGCCCGTCGATCGGCGGGATGGCTTCGCGCACGTCTTCAATCACCCGGCCCAGGCGATCTTTGATGACACGACGCGACCCTGGCTTGCCGGACAGGCTTTCGTTGAAGGCCAGCTCCACGCCTTCCTGTCCCACATCTTCCACGTTGGTGAAGCCCACCACATGCGCAGCCGCCTCGCCCTCTGGGTACTGGCGCTTGTATTCCTTGCGCAGGTACAGGCCTTTGATGTCGAGCGCCTTGATCTGCAAAGCCACGGGCTCGTCCACCTGGCGCTTGACCCAGACGAAGGTTTTGTCGGTGGTCAGGCGGCGCTTCAGTTCGGCCAACGGCATCTCCAGCAGCTTGGCGGCCTCGCCCAATTTGGGGTGGCTGGTGTCCACATCCTGCGGAATGGACCAGATGCTTTGCGCCACCACGCTGGTGGCCAGGATCAGCCCGTTGCGGTCCAGCACCCGACCCCGGTTCGGCGGCAATTCGAGCGTGCGCGCGAACCGGATCTCGCCTTCGCGCTGGAAAAATTCGTTGCCAAACACCTGCACGTACGCGGCCCGCCCAGCCAGACCCACAAACGCCAGCGCCAACATGGCGACGACAAACTTGCTGCGCCACATGGGGGTAGCGCTGGTCAGCAAGGGGCTGGAGCTGTAGTTGATGCTGCGGCTCACGGCTGCCCCCTTTCGGCCGCGGGAGCGGGCCCTTGCACGCTCACATACTCAGTGATGCCAGGGTGGGCCGGGCGCATTTGCAACTGGCGGGTGGCGAGCTGTTGCACCCGCGCTGGGGTGGCCTGACCGCGCTTTTGCACCACCAGTTGCTCGTGGTCGGCGGCCAGCCGGTCGCTCAGGGAGCGGGCCCGCTCCAGCGCGACGTACAAGCGGCGCGACTCGTACTGCAAATGCACCAGGTAGAAGGCGCTGCCCAACACAGCCACCAACAGCACCAGGTTCAAGCGCGTCATGCCGAAACCTCCGCAGCCGTGCGGCGTGCGTAGCGCATCACCGCGCTGCGCGAACGCGCATTGGCCGCCACCTCGGCGTCGCTCGGCATCAGCCGGCCCACGGCGTCCAGCGCCATCGGCTTCGGGGCCGCAAACGGCGCCCGGCGGTCGAACACCTCTTTGGAATGCAAAGCCATGAACTGCTTGGTGATGCGATCCTC
>CAZGDZ010000498.1:0-1688 GCA_964524855.1 uncultured Macromonas sp. | reverse complement strand
CCAGCACCCGCAGCAGGTCGTGCAAATCGGGGCCCTCGTCGTCGCTGGCCACGCTCACCACGTTCGGCTCCATGGGGCCGAACGCTTGCAGCGCGCCCAGGTAGGTCGGGGTCTCCACCAGCACGCGGCTGCCGGGGTCGATCAGCACCTTGGCCACCAGGTCCAGGCCCTGCTGCGAGCCGGTGGTGATCAACACATTCGCCGGGTCCACGGCCCAGGGCAACATGGCTGCCACCTGTTCGCGCAAGGTTACCAGCCCCTCGCTGGCGGCGTACTGCAGGGCGGCGCGCCCGTCGTCGCGCAGCACCTTGGCGCAAGCCTCGGCAAACACCTCCACCGGGAAGGTTTTGGGTGAAGGCAAGCCCCCCGCAAAGCTGATGATGCCGGGGCGCTCCGTCACTTTCAGGATCTCTCGGATCACCGACGGGTTCATCTTGTGGGCGCGTTGGGCCAGGGTCCAGTCCATGGTTCAGGTCTTTCGGGGAGTGTGGGTTTGTATCGAGGTGCGTTTGCCCAGCAGGACGGTGACGGTCACGGCCAGGCCAAAAAACAGGGTGGTTGTGTCCAGCGCTTCGCCCAGCAGGGGCATCGCAAACATCAGGCTCAAAAAAGGTTGCAGCAACTGTACTTGGCTGACCCGGACCGCGCCGCCCAGGGCCAGTCCCCGGTACCAGGCAAAAAAGCCCAGCCACATCGAAAACACGGCCACGTAGCCAAAAGCCATCCAGCTCGAGTGCGCAATCTGGGTCGGTGTGTGGGGCCAGAACCAGGCGGCCAGCGGCAATGTCACGGGCAGCGCCAACAAGAGTATCCAGCAAATCACCTGCTCGGCGCCCAAGCGGGGTGTCAGGCGGGCGCCGCCGACGTAGCCGAACGAGGCGCTGGCCATCGCCAACAGCAGCCAGGCATCGGCGCGGCTCAGGTGCAGCCCGCCGGCCTGCCAGGCCATGAAGGTCAGCACCAGGGTGGTGCCCATCAAGCTCAACAGCCAGAACGTCACGCTGGGGCGCTGGCGCAGCCACACCGCCGCGACGCAAGCAGTGGCCAGGGGCAGCAGACCGGTCACGACGGCGGCGTGGGTGCTGGGTACCTCGCGCAGCGCCATTGCCAGGCCCATGGGAAAGCCCAGCACCACCCCCAGCGCGGTGAAGCCCAGCAGGCGCCATTCCGCCAGGTTCGGGACGTTCAGTTGCCCTCGCCCGTGCAGCCAGGCCAAGTACAACAGCGAGAGGACACCAGCCACCGCCGCGCGGCCAAACGTCACAAAGCTCGGGTGCAGTTGCGGTGCCGTCTGGTCGCCCACGGCCAGTCGGGTCATGGGCAGCGTCAGCGCGAAAATCGTCACGCCCAACAGGCCCAGCCACAGGCCGCGCGTGGTCGGGTCGATGTGCGCGGCCTGCATCGACGTGTGTGCGCTTGTCATTGGGGCCCCGCTTCGCCCAGGCCACTCACCAACATCCAGCCAGCGGTCAGCACCAGGGCCAGCGCCATGCCGCGGTTGAAGGCCTGCAGGCGGCGCCCGCTGGGTTGGCCGTCCACCAGCGGACCCGTCAGCCAGTGGCGCAACACCGAACCCACCCAGGCATACGCCAGGTTGCTGGTGAACGCAAAAAACACCATCACCGGCACCACCTGCAGGTAGCGTTGCCAGGCGTCCAGCAGCGGGATGCCCTGCACCACGGCGCGCA
>CAZGDZ010000497.1:0-1697 GCA_964524855.1 uncultured Macromonas sp. | reverse complement strand
GACCACGACACGGTGGACGCCACCAACCTGCAACGCCAGATTGCCCACAACCTGGCGCGCGTGGGGCAACCCAAGGCGACTTCGGCCCGGGAGGCGATGCTCGCCATCAACCCTGACGTTCGGATTGACCCCGTTCTGCAACGCGCTGATGCGGCCCTTCTGGACCAACTGGTGCCGCAAGCCCAGGTGGTGCTGGACTGCACCGACAACTTCGCCACCCGGCACGCCATCAACCGCGCCTGCGTGCGACACAAGGTGCCGCTGGTGTCGGGCGCGGCCATTCGGTTTGATGGGCAGCTGTCGGTCTATGACTCGCGGGACGCTGCCTCGCCCTGCTACGCCTGCGTGTTCCCAGACACCGATGGCCTGGAAGAAACCCGCTGCGCGACCATGGGGGTGTTTGCCCCGCTGGTGGGCATTGTGGGCACCATGCAAGCAGCCGAAGCCTTGAAAATGCTCAGCGGCATGGGCTCGCGCCTGGTGGGCCGGCTGCAAATGCTGGACGGGCGCGGCATGGAATTCACCGAAGTGCAACTGGGCCGCAGCGCTGCCTGCACTGTTTGCGGTACCCCGGACTGACAGCGCAGCCTTTCAGGCGGAAACGATCCAACCTTCGAGCGGATCGAAATTGGGCAGCCCATAACACGGGTGCCCCTGCTGGTGCTGGCTCAGCCCCCAAGCGGCCTGCAGCAGGCACAACACCGCATCCAGCCGATCGCCACTGGCGTCGTCCACCACCGCTTCGCGCTGAGCGTGGGTCCATTTCAAACGCAGGCCTGCGCTGGCCAATAGGGGCGCACGCCCCGCTTCCAGTGCATCGGCCAAGTCCTTGCGGGCAATGAAACGCTCGGGCGTCTGCTTGGCCTTGTCGTCGCTTTTGTAGCTGCGGCTGCCCAGCACGCTGCGGGCCAGCAAGCCGGGGTAAGCCTCCAGCGCCACCCGGCGTGGCCGCTGCGCCGGAGTCTCGGGGCCTGCACCGGCGTCGGGGGTGCCCGGGTGCAACCCAGGCAGGCACACACCCGCATCGATCAGCAGCGGCACCCCAGCGTGCAGCATGAACGCCACCGGCGGGTTGACCCACTTCATGCTGGGGCTGGAACCGGCGGGGCCATCGGTGGCGCGGTGGGCAAACTTGCCGCCCATGGGCCGGGCGTTGCAGAAGGCGGCAAAGGCCGCACGGATCTCGCCTCGCGACAGCGCAGCGCAATGGCGCATGCAAGCCAGCCAGTCGGTGGGCCAGCCCAAGGTTTCCACCAGTTCGCGCGGCAGGCCAAACGGCAAATCGAAGCCGCCCACCCAATTGCCCGGCTCGCGCAGGCGTTGGGCAAAGCCAACCAGGGTGTCAAAGGTTTCAAAACGCTCGAGCACCACCCGCTGCGCGCCCGGGCGGCCTTCGCTGCGCCCGATGGCCAACACCACCGGCTTGCGGCGGCTGGGGGCACTGCTGAAGTCGCAGCCCCAGAGGGCAGGTTCAGGCACGGCCGATGATGCTGGCCGTGGCCATCAGCTCTTCCAGCAGCGCCAGCGACACCTTGCCCGACACGCTGTACGGGTCAAACTCCGGCTTTTCCGAGTACTTGAGCACGATGGACGTATTGAGCTTGCTCAAGTTCACCTGGCCCATGGTCCAGCCACCGAAACGGCGCTCGGTGATCTCTTCGTAATGCAGCAGCTCCACATCTTTGTGGCGCGGGTCT
>CAZGDZ010000496.1:1455-1699 GCA_964524855.1 uncultured Macromonas sp. | reverse complement strand
CGCCAACTGCGAGTAGCCCGCAATCGTCAGCGCGGCGCCCAGGGTTTCGTCCATCAGCTTGTCCAGGGGCACCACGCGGCTGACGAGGCCAGTGCGCTCGGCCTCTGTCGCGTCCATCATGCGGCCGGTGAGCGCCATGTCCATGGCTTTGGCCTTGCCCACCGCGCGCGGCAGGCGCTGGGTGCCGCCCGCGCCGGGAATGACGCCAAGCTTGATTTCCGGTTGGCCGAACTTGGCGTTGTCG
>CAZGDZ010000496.1:0-1445 GCA_964524855.1 uncultured Macromonas sp. | reverse complement strand
CCAGCTCGCACCCGCCGCCCAGCGCAAAGCCGCTGACAGCCGCGATGACCGGCTTGCGGATGCTGCGCAAGGTTTCCCAGTTGCGGGTGATGTAGTCGCCTTTGTACACGTCGGCGAAGCTGTAGGTGGCCATGGCGCCAATGTCGGCCCCGGCGGCGAAGGCTTTTTCGCTGCCGGTGATCACCATGCAGCCGATGTCGTCGTCGGCGTCAAACGCCTTCAGGGCTGCGCCCAGTTCGTCCATCAACTGGTCGTTCAGGGCGTTGAGCTGCTTGGGGCGGTTCAGCGTCACGATGCCGACGCGGCCTTCGGTGTGCACCAGGATCAGTTCAGGGGCCTTGTTCGTGTCTGTCATGCTTGTCTCTGTGTGTCAGGAACCAACCCACACTATAGCGGCGCTCAGGCGGTCTTGGCGGCGGCGCGGCTCAGGCGCACGGTGGTGGTGGCTTCCGGCCAGCGTAATGGACAGCGCAGCACACGGCCATCGCGTGCCACCCACGCGGTGAGGGTTTGGGCACCGGTGGCGTACAGCGCCGCTTCGTCCAACTTGCGCACCCGCCAGGTCTGGAGCCCCTGGGGGCCGTCGGCTTCCAGGGCCAGCCATTCGTCTCCAGCGGCCATGCCGGCGGCTTCGGCGGCTGAGCCACGCAACACGTTTTTCAGCACCAGCCCGCCGTTTTCGGTCACCCGCAAGCCCAGCCGTTGCGCCAGCGGGGCGGTTTCCTCCTGCCACTGGATGCCGTGTTGTTCCAGCAAGGGTCGCAATGGCAGATCGGCGGTGCCGTGCGCCCAGGCTTGCAGTTCGTCGTCGAAAGCGCGGCGGCCCAGGCGTTTGAGCACCCGCCGCAGGTCGCCCATTTTCATAGGGCCACCCTCGCAGTGCTGGTACAGCGTGGCCATCACCGCGTCCAGCGTGGTGTGGCCCTCGGCACGCAGGGTCAGGTCCAGACACAGGGCCACCAGCGCGCCTTTGGTGTAGTAGCTGACGGTGGCGTTGGGCGTGTTTTCCTGAATGCGGTAGTACTTCACCCAGGCATCGCGGCTGGCTTCGGCCACGCTTTGCACCAGCCGCCCGGGGGTTTGCAGCACTTGGTTGATGGTTTTGGCCAGCAGTTGAAGGTGGGTGGCTTCGTCGATCAGGCCGGCGCGGCGCACCAGCAAGTCGTCGTAGTAGCTGGTGAAGCCTTCAAAGAACCACAGCAACTCGGTGTAGTTTTCGCGGTCGTAGTCGTACTGGGCGAATTCGTGCGGGCGCAGCCGCTTCACGTTCCAGGTGTGGAAGTATTCGTGGCTGATGAGGCCCAGCAGGGTGGTGTAGCCGTCGGTGGCTTTGAGTTTGGCGTTGTTGCCCGCCTGAGGCAGGTCGGTGCGTTGGCAAATCAGCGCGGTGCTGTGCCGGTGTTCCAGCCCGCCGTAGCCGTCGGCGCTGGCGTGCAGCATGAACA
>CAZGDZ010000495.1:0-1702 GCA_964524855.1 uncultured Macromonas sp. | reverse complement strand
GCCCAAGGCGTGGCTGTCGGCCAGGCGGTACTCGTAGCCGGTGATTGGTTTGCCCGCGCGGGTGCTGTTGATGAAGGTGCGCAGCGTGTCGTCGTCTTCGTCGTACAGCGCGCAGGCAATCCGGTCCACCGCCGGGACGGTTTCCAGCAGCCGACTGTGCAGCGCCTGCAGCCGTTGGCCGAGGGTGTCGGCCTGCTGGTTCAGCGTGGACAGCAGGTGTTGTGGGTTGATGGCCATGGGTGCCGCTATTAAAACAGGAAAATCAAATCGTGCCCGGGTAAAGGTTTGCCGATTTTAATAGAGATCGTATTATTTTCTGTTGCAGTTTCTTGGGGGCCAGCACTTCGCAATGGTGCCCGTGCTTCAGGATATCGCCGATCAGTTCCCGGTCGTCGCTGTAAGGGATTTCCAGCTCGTAACGCCCGTCGTTGCGCCAGCGGCCCACCTGTTCCGGATGCCACACTTCGCCGCTGACCCAGCGCGCCCTTTCGGCGCTGAAACGCAGCCGAGCCCGCGCTTTGGGAGCTCCGCTGAAAATGCCGTAGCTGTGCTGGGTGGCGGCTTTCAACACTGCCGGGGCGACGTCGATCGCGGTTTCGTCCTCCAGCACTTCGCTGTGAACAATGGCATCCACCGCGAAGCTGCGCAGGTCGTTGCGCCAATGGCACCAGGCGTCCAGGTACCAGTTGTCGCGGTAATGCACCAGTTGCTGGGGTGACACGGTGCGTTCGCTGGTGCAGCCTGTTTCGCGGTGGTGGTGTTGCAGGCGCAGGCGCCGCCGTTGCAAGGTGGCCGCCGCCGCGTGTTCAAACGCTTCGGGGGGCAGCCGCCGTTGGCCGGCCTGCACCACGCGGATGCGCTGTGCCAGCCGTTCGCTGTCCACGTCCAGGTCGTGCAGCAGGTGGCCCAGGCGGTCGCGCAGGGGTTCCAGCTTGTCCGACAGCAGACCGGGCGCCACGCCCTGCAACAGTTGCTGCAGCGTGGCCAGCGCCACCAACTCCTCCGAGGCCAGCCACAAGCCCGGCAGTTCCTGCCGACCATGCCCGGGTTGCAGGCGGTAGCCCCCTTGGGCGCGGTCGTACACCACCGGGACATGCAGCCGCTCGCGCAGCGTGGCCATGTCGCGCTTCAACGTGGCGATCGACACACCCAAGGCGTCCATCAATTCTTGCGTGGGCACCGCGTGGCGGTGGGCCAACAGGCTTTTGTAGCGGTACAGGCGTTGCAATGCGTGGGCCATGGCTGGAGCGTATCAGGTTTTGATACGCAAGGCCTTTAACTTCAGGGCATGGGCGCCGCACCGTGTGCGCCCACCACTGGAGAAGCGCCATGACCTCTCGAATCGACTGGAGTCGCCTGCCGTCCCTCACCTGGCAAGCGTGCCGACAAGCCCTGTGGGACGTGCCCCCGCCGCGCGGTATGCGCCCACCCCCGGCCGCCGTGCCTTTGCCTGCCGACTGGGCGGTGCCGGCACTCTGGCGGCGCCAGCGGTCCCCGGACACGCTGCGGGCTGCCACCGAGGTGTGGCGACGATTTCAGTAAGCGTAAACGCCGCGCCCAGTCTTGCGGCCCAGGAAGCCGGCCGCCACCATTTCCTTGAGCAGCGGGCAGGGGCGGTACTTGCTGTCGTTGAACTCGGCAAAGTACACGTTCATCACCGCCAGGCACACGTCCAGGCCGATCATGTCGGCCAGCGCCAGCG
>CAZGDZ010000494.1:0-1707 GCA_964524855.1 uncultured Macromonas sp. | reverse complement strand
ATCGGTTATGCGGCCACGCGAAACGAGGCCGGTGCGTGCAAGGTGTGTTTTACCGTTGCGCTTGGCAATGCTTTCGCCGATCAGTCCTGTGAACTTGGGTGGCCGCCGTCAGCAGCCTTGGGGGCTGGCGCACTCGCGGTTGGACTCGGCGCATCGACCATGCTCGATGTCTCAAAGGCGGTGATCTCATCGCGAAGGTCGCCGGCTCGCTCCGAGAGGTCTTGTACCCTGTCTGTGACCTCAGCCAGCGAGGCTGCTTGCTCTTCGGTTGCTGCCGACACATCCGCGGCGTCGCCCGCTGTCTCGTCGCTCAGCGTCACCGCCTCATCGACCATCGACGCGACCTCCGTTGATGACGCTGCCTGATCGTCAGTCGCACTGGAGATCTCGGCGATACCACTCCCGGATTCCTCGATCTTGTCGGCGATCTCATCGAAGATGTCGATCGTCGCGTCGATCGTGTCGGCACCCTCGGCGACCTGTTCGGTCATCGTTTCGATCCCTGTCACCGTGTCATCGGTCACCGACTGCGCTTCGGCGATCTGCTGTTCGATATCGTCGGTCGCGTCGGAGGCTGCCTCAGCCAGCGATTTCACCTCGTTGGCAACGACCGCGAACCCTTCGCCGGCCTCGCCGGCTCGCGCCGCCTCGATCGAGGCGTTGAGCGCGAGTAGGTTTGTTTGATCGGCGATCTCATCGATCATATCGACGATCGCGTCGATCTCTGCCATCTTTTCATCAAGTGTGTTCACCTGTGCGGCCACC
Organism: uncultured Macromonas sp.; assembly: GCA_964524855.1. GTDB lineage: Bacteria > Pseudomonadota > Gammaproteobacteria > Burkholderiales > Burkholderiaceae_C > CAZGDZ01. The sequence continues at coordinate 942 of CAZGDZ010000494.1, read as the reverse complement.
GCCTCCGCCTGTTGTTCGATCGTATCGACCTGTGCTGTGGCGTCTGCGGCTCGTTCGCGACCAGTGTCGCTCAGATCGACCGCCTCCGCTGCTGTCGTCGACACCTCCTCGGCTGAGGAGGCGATCTCTTGGATCGTCGCCGACATATCGCTCATCTCGCCAGCAACGCTCTGGAGTTGCTCATTTTGGGTATCGGTTCGACGGGACACATCCTCGACCGAGCGGGCAACGCCCTCGCCTGCTTTTTCGATCTCAGTCACGCTTGTCGACACCTCATCACTTGCCTCCGAGACGGCGACGCCAAACGATTGGATCTCCTCTACGGTGTCTTCCCACTGGTCGACCATGGCGTTAAACGAGGTCGCGATCTCAGCCATCGCCTCATTGTCGACATCCGTATCGAGCCGTTGTGTCAGATCGCCCTGTGCGCAGGCTTCGATCACACTACCGTAGGAATCAGCCAACTGCGTGTTGAGCTCAGCCATGCGCTCACGCTGCGTTTCAGCCTGTTTTCGCTGCTTTTCTGCTTCCGCACGTTTCTGCTCAACAGTCTCCTTTGCCTGCTCAACTTCCGACATTTGTTCTTCGATTTCGTTGCGTGCGATCGCCAGTGATTGCCAGTTGACCAAAATTGCCACCGAGAGTAGACTGACGAAAAACGCATGAACACCTCCCCAGACAACCGGGTTCGCCATCGCCGCGGGATGATTGTAGACTGTAAACCACTCAATGAGCCCAAAAACGCTGTGTTGTGTAGCGACGTAGCCGATCGCAACCGCAAACGGAACCCAGTCCTCGTAGAGTGCGACAACGCCAACACCAACAAAGTAGAGAAAATGCGCTTCAATGAAGCCGCCGGTAAAGTATGCGAGTATCGCCGCGGTACTCATGAACGCAAACGACGCAAGTGAGGTTCGTACTCGTCGTGGTAACGATGGAGCG
>CAZGDZ010000493.1:0-1708 GCA_964524855.1 uncultured Macromonas sp. | reverse complement strand
GTTGAACACATCGTAAGCTACAGGCTTTCGGTATCTGAATCGGTTAGCAGATGCCTCAACGTGAACACGCGACAACACTTCGGCATGGTGGTTTGTTGAGCGTGAGTCTTCCCGAGCAGCGTCAACAGCGGTACCAACAAGCGTTGCCCATCCGAAGAGGTGGCGTATGACGCTGTTGGCCGGTACTCAGCAGCGCTGGTTCCCACTGGCTCGCGAGGAGGCTCGCGGACTACTGACCGCCAAGGGGCCGTGGATTCTCGCCGTACTGCTCGTGTTGTGGGGCTACCGACCGACCTACGTCGGTTGGCAGGGGCTGGGCTCGAACATGACCATCGGCTTTCTCCAGACCGCCGGCTCGTTTCTTCTCCCACTTGGTGTCCTTCTGTTGAGCTATCGGTCGGTCGTCGGCGAACGAACCTCGGGGAGCCTGAAGTTCGTCCTCGGCTTGCCGATGACTCGGAGTGATGTTCTCGTCGGGAAGGTTCTGGGCCGCAGTGCTGGCATCGCAATCCCAATCTCGGCCGCCGCTGTCACCCTTGGTGTGATCGGCCTCATTCGGTTCGGAGCCTTCTCGCCGCTGTTGTTCTGTGGTGTCCTACTGTCGACAGTGGTGTATGTCATATCGCTGGTGTCGGTGGGGACGGCTATCTCTGCGGTCACAACGAGTACTGTCCGGGCTGCCGGTGCCGCGTTTGGGGGTGTCTATCTCGTCTTCACAGCCTTCTGGACGAAGTTCGCCGAGATAATATACGCGACTGTCGGTACTGCGCCCCCAGAGACGACTGTTGGCACAGCCTCAGTAAACTCATTCAGCGCGCCAGCCGACGGGCTGTTTTTTCTGCTTCTCCGGCTCTCCCCCGGGAGAGCGTATCGCGTCCTGACAAACTGGTTGCTCGGTGTCGGGAACTCCGGTGGGGGTTTCGACGCCGTCATTACGAAGCTCGAAACCCCGACGAGCATCACCATCTACACCGTTGAGAGTGCGTTCCACGGACAAACACCACCGGCCTACCTCCACGAGTTCTCAGGGGTCGTGATACTCATCTGTTGGTTGCTGGTACCGCTGGGAGTCGCTCGCTATCGGCTCGAGCGTGGTGATCTGGTGTGACAGTCCCAGCCATCAAAACAGAGGGTCTGAGCAAGCAGTACGACGAGGTGACCGCTCTTGACGGGCTTGACTTGACCGTCGAACAGGGGGAGGTGTATGGCTTCCTCGGCCCCAACGGGGCCGGGAAGTCGACGACTATCGGCCTCCTGATGAACTACAGCAAACCGACAGCTGGAACCGCTCGCGTGCTTGGCTTCGATCCGTGGACGGACGTAGTCGCCTGTCATCAACGGATCGGAATCCTCCCCGACCGATTCGATACCTACGACAATCGCTCGGCACGGCGGCATCTCCAGTTGGTTGCAGACACGAAAGGTGCTGACGACGACCTCGCCGCGTTGCTCGAACGCGTCGGCCTCGGTGACGCTATCGACCGTCCGGCAGGTGAGTTCTCACAAGGAATGGAACAGCGGCTCGCCCTTGGGATGAGCCTCGTCGGCGACCCGGAGTTGTTGATTCTCGATGAGCCCTTCACCGGACTTGACCCACATGGCGTGGCACTGGTTCGAGATGTCGTTAATTCCGAGTCCGAACGCGGAACGACGGTGTTCTTTTCGAGTCACGTCCTCGGCATCGCCCTGACCGACTTTCGTGCCGTGC
>CAZGDZ010000492.1:0-1710 GCA_964524855.1 uncultured Macromonas sp. | reverse complement strand
TGGTGGGGCCCACGTGACCAATTTTGACAACCACGGACTCGGCCGCAGGGGCAACAGCAGCCGGTGCCGCCTCTTCCTTTTTGCCACAAGCAACCAGAGCAACAGCCGCTGCAATGACGGCGAGCTTCAATTTCATCTGCATACAAACCCTTGATTGAACGGTTGAAAACTTTTGTGCAATGGAACTTTTTTGCACAAGCCTTTACGATACTCCAAATTTGCCTGGCTGGTGAAAACCCTGCCCTCGCTCGTTTGTCAAGTGCGAGACACCCCGGCGGGGCTCTCTGGCTCGATCGGCTCGAGCGCCAGCAACATGTCTTCAGCGGTCAGCCGGCAAACCTGCGCCACCTCGTCAAGCAAGGATTGAGCCACCCGCTCCGCGAGCACCGACTCCTGTTGCGCCATCCAGCGCTGCACCTCCGCCACCACGACCTGTTGCAAGCGCGGCTGCAACGCGGCCAGCACCCGATCGCTGACAGCGTCGATCAGGCGTTGCCGCCCATCGTCATCTGGCGCAGGAACGGGCGGCGGAGCCCGCACCACATCGGTGAGGGTGGGCACGAAGTGCGGTGGACGGCGCTGGGCCTCAAGCGTCATGTCACCCTCCATGGGCCGCCGCATCGTGGGTGGCAGGCGTCAAGCCGGCCTGGACATATTGGCGCCAGCGACGCCGGGCCTCGGCCCGCTCGGTATCATCCACGCCGACCAACTCGACCACCCTGGCATGGGCCTGGGCATTGAGCGCGAGATCGGGCAAGCAGTTCACCAGCACCTGCATGGTGCGATCAGGGGGTGAACCGTCGGACAGCACAATCGGAGAATGCGGCGCCTCTGGCTGGCCAACCCGTGCGTGGGCCAGAAAATCTTCCTGGCCGGCGACCCACAGCGCGTGGTCGAGCTCGTTCAGTTCGTCTGGCGGCACCCGCACCCAGGCCGTCATCCCGGCACCAGACACTTTGCGCAGCAGCCGGCACAGGTAGGGCACCCGCGCCGCCACATTGAAATGGAAAGTCACCACGGTTCCCGTCATAGGGTTGGCGCTCCCACTGCTCAACGAGCGGCCTGGTCAAGCAGGTACTGCACCAACATGGGCACTGGGCGGCCGGTGGCGCCCTTGGCCACACCGCTTTTCCAGGCCACGCCGGCAATGTCCAGGTGCGCCCACCGCTGTTGACCCACGAACTTTTGCAGGAACTTGGCGGCCGTGACGGCGCCGGCCTGCCGCCCGGCCACGTTGCCCATATCGGCAAAGTTGGACTTCAAGCCCTCGGCGTACTCGTCGTCCAAGGGCATGCGCCAGCCCGGGTCTTGCACCGCTTGGCCAGCGTCCAGCAACGCGGCAGCCAAGTCGTCGTCGTTGGCAAACACGCCACTGCGCACCCCCCCCAGTGCAATCACACAGGCGCCAGTCAGCGTGGCAATGTCAATCACCGCACGCGGCTTGAAGCGCTCTGCGTAGGTCAGGGCATCGCACAAAATCAGGCGGCCTTCAGCGTCGGTGTTAAGCACCTCAATGGTCTGCCCGCTCATGCTGGTGACCACGTCGCCAGGCTTGACGGCGCGCCCATCGGGCATGTTCTCGCAACTCGGAATCAAACCAACCACGTTGATGGCGGGCTGCAACTCGGCCAAGGCGGCGAAGGTGCCCAGCACGCTGGCCGCGCCCCCCATGTCGAACTTCATTTCATCCATTTCGCCCGCTGGCTTGAT
>CAZGDZ010000491.1:0-1733 GCA_964524855.1 uncultured Macromonas sp. | reverse complement strand
GCTCCAGGCCGGACAACAGCATGGGGGGGACGGGGTGGGAGGATTTCATGGGCGCGGCACTCACCTGCACAGGCAGACATCAGGTGAGCGCGGTTGAAACAGACACAGCCCCAAGCCTGACGGGCGGTGCGTTCAGACACCGCGCCGCTGCAGCGCTCCTTGGGGAAAGCCGGTATTTTACCGAGCAGCGGCCAGGAAGGCCTCCAACAGCGGATGGCAATCCAGCATGTCGCTGTTCAGGTGGTGGAACTCCGGGTGCCACTGCACGCCACACACAAAGCTGCGTCCGGTCCAGCGGATCGCCTCCACCACACCATCGGGCGCGGAGGCTTCCACCACCACGCCCTTGCCCAGGTGCTGCACCGCCTGGTGGTGGATGGACGCCACCCGCCCCCCCGGGACGCCGCCAAACCACTTGGCGAACTGGCCACCGGAGGTGAAGGTGACCTCGTGGGCATTGCGGTCGTAGTCCGGCGTTTCGTGGCCCGGCGCTTCGGGACACTGGGTGGGCAGGTCCTGGTACAGGCTGCCGCCCAGCGCCACGTTGATGAGTTGCATGCCCCGGCAAATGCCCAGAATGGGCTTGCCCGCCTCCATGAACTCGTGCACCAGCTCCAGTTCGTAAGCGTCGCGCACCGGGTCGCCGCTCCACTCGGGCTTCAGCGGCTCTTCGCCGTAGGCCTTGGGGCTCACATCGGCGCCGCCCTGCAGAATCAGGCCATCCAAGTATTCCGCGTAGTCGCGGATGCGGATGCTGCTGCGCATCAACGCCCCATCTTGCAGCACCGAAGGGACCATCAACACCAGCGTTTCGCGCGAGGCGGCCCACTGCGCCACCGACTGCTCCAGCACCTGCAGGGTTTTGGTTTTCAGGCCCGTGGCCCCGGTTTCGGGGTGGAAGATGCGGGCTGACAACCCGATGTGGACGGGACGTTTGCGAAACATCGATCGAACTCCTCCGGCACTTCGGCCTCAATGCGGTTTGGGCGCGCTCTCGCGCACCTGTTGCACGCGCCCAGCGCTGTCCACCGTTTCCATGCGCACCGGGAACCCCCACAGTGCGCCCACCTGGCGCAGCACCGCGTCGGCGCTGTCGGCCAAGGGGTGGCGGTCCAGCATCTGGTAGCGCAGCGTCAAGGTGCGGTTGCCGCGCGTGTCCACGTTCCAGACCTGAATGTCGGGCTCGCGCACGCTCAGATCGTATTGCTGCGACAGCAAGGTGCGCAAACGCCGGTAGCCCCCTTCGTTGTGGATCGCCTCGATGCGCACGCGCGATTGGCGGTCGTCGTCCACGGCGGCAAACAGGCGGAAATCGCGCATCACCTTGGGCGACAAGTACTGTGCGATGAAGCTTTCGTCCTTGAAGTTCCGCATCGCAAAGTCAAAGCTCTCCAGCCAGTCGCTGCCGGCCCGGTCGGGAAACCATTCGCGGTCCTCGTCGGTGGGGTTCTCGCAGATGCGGCGGATGTCGCGCCACAGGGCAAAACCCAGCGCGTAGGGGTTGAGGCCGTCGTAGTGAGCGTGGTGGAACGGGCGCTGCGCCACCACGTTGGTGTGCATGTGCAGCACCTCCATCATGAAGCCGTCGCCCACCAGCCCCTCTTCATACAGGCCGTGCAGCAGGTGGTGGTGCCACCAGGTGGCCCAGCCTTCGTTCATCACCTGCGTTTGGCGCTGGGGGTAGAAGTACTGCGCCACCTTGCGCACGATGCGCACCACCTCGCGCTGCCAGG
>CAZGDZ010000490.1:0-1742 GCA_964524855.1 uncultured Macromonas sp. | reverse complement strand
CCATCACCGCACGGTGCGGGCACGGGCCGCGCGTGCTCGGGGCTGTCGCACCCCAGCCGAGGCCAGCGTTGCAGACGAGCGTCTGCCACTTCGGCCAAATACCGCGTTTGAAGGCTTAGCAGCACTGATTGGGCCTCTGCCACCGCGATCGGCGCCTTCAGCGAGAACCAGAGTTGGTAGCCCGCGTCGCCGCCGATTGCAATGGCCGGTGCGGGCCAGTCCAGTTCGTTTTGCACGCCGCGCCAGACGGCTGCCAGCAGCGTCCAGTCGGCAGGGTCGGCAAGCTGCAACACCAGGCAGCGGGTCAGCCCCTCGGGTGAGAGCAGTGTCGGTGCGTCGCCGGGCAACGCGGCGGCTGGCACGCCGTACAGGCGTTCGAGTTCGGCAGAAAGGCGGTTCATTCCGCTATTTTCGGGCTTGTCCAGGCGATCTGTCCCTGACCGGCCTGTGACAACGCTGCCATCAGGGCGTGCATGGCGTCTTCGGGGCCTTGGAGTTGCAAAGTCACCAGGCTTCCGTGCTCGGCTTCCAGCAGCCGCGTGCCGTGTTGCTCAGCCAGCCGGCGGGCCAAGCCTTCGAGCGCGTAGGGCAGGATGAAGGTGCCCTCACTTTGTCGGGTCAGCAAGGTTTTGTCGGCGGTCAGCAGCGCTTGTGCCACCGCATCGGTGTACGCCCGCACCAGTCCGCCAGCGCCCAATTTCACACCGCCAAAGTAGCGCACCACCACCGCCAGGGTTTGCTCCAGGTGTTGGCGCCGCAGCACCTCCAGCATCGGTCGGCCAGCGGTGCCACTGGGCTCGCCATCGTCCACTGCTGCGGACTGCCCACCGGCCAGCAAGGCCCAGCACACGTGCGCGGCAGTGGGGTGTTCGGCGCGCAGGCGTTGCACTTCGTTTTGCGCGGCAGCCCGGTCCGCCACGGGCATCACCCGCGCCAGGAAGCGGCTTTTCTTGATGACCAGCTCGTGGTCAACCGCAGCTTTCAGGGTGTAGGCCATGGCACAAAAACAAAGGCCACCCCGGCGCTGTGCCAGGGTGGCCTGTAGTCCGAGAACCGATCAGCTTTCCAGCGCGGCGAAGGCGCGAGTGGTGATGTCGTCCACGCTGCCCATGCCACTGATGGCGCGGTACTTGGGCGCGGCCGCCGGTTCCTGGGCCGCCCATTGGCTGTAGTAGTCCACCAGTGGGCGGGTCTGGGCGCTGTAAACGTCCAGGCGCTTTTTCACAGTGTCTTCCTTGTCGTCGTCGCGTTGCACCAGGGGTTCGCCGGTCACGTCGTCTTGACCTTCGACCTTGGGCGGGTTGAACTTGACATGGTAGGTGCGGCCCGACGCGGGGTGCGAGCGGCGGCCGCTCATGCGTTCGATGATGGCGTCGAACGGCACGTCGATTTCCAGCACGTAGTCCAGCTTGACACCAGCCGCCTTCATGGCGTCGGCTTGGGGGATGGTGCGGGGAAAGCCGTCAAACAGGAAACCGTTGGTGCAGTCGGGCTGGGCAATGCGGTCTTTGACCAGGTTGATGATCAGCTCATCGCTGACCAGCCCGCCTGCGTCCATCACCTTTTTGGCTTCCAGGCCCAGCGGCGTGCCGGCCTTGACGGCAGCGCGCAGCATGTCACCAGTGGAGATCTGGGGGATGCCGTACTTCTGGCAGATGAAGGTGGCTTGCGTGCCTTTGCCAGCGCCAGGTGCGCCCAACAGAATCAGTCTCATGACTTTCCTTTTCTACAGAGAGTTTCAA
>CAZGDZ010000489.1:0-1744 GCA_964524855.1 uncultured Macromonas sp. | reverse complement strand
GGACCTGGAGAAGTTCAACAAGGCCATGCAGCAGCTGGAGAGCTCCGAGCGCCAAGAAGACGCCCTGCTCAACGACAAGCAGCGCCGAGCAAAGGCCCTGCGCAATTGCGGCGGCGTGACTGAAATCGCCAACTGCTACCCCCGCGCCCTGTACTTCCAGCGCAATGAGTTGACGGACGAGAGCTGGTACTACTTCCGCGTGGACTTCCCCCACGACGAGCCCACCGTGCGCAACACCTTCACCGGGGGCCAGGTGGCGGCTGCCAGCGAGTTCAAGAAGCGCCTGCTCGGCATGGCCGCCGGCGCCGTGTTGGACAAGATCATGCGCGACCAGCTGTTCGGCCTGAAAACCGTGCAAACCATCGACTACGTCGGCTACAGCAAAGAGCACGGCTGCTGGGTGTTCGGTGACCTGGCCGTGCGCGGCGGCGTGATGGAGCGGGTCAACGCCGAGGACTACTTCGAATTCAAAAAGCTGCGCCTCAAGACCCTGCAGAAATCCATCCGCATGGAGATCAACGCCGAGGCCTGCGAATACCGCACCCAGTGGCTGGACTGGCTCTGGCTGTGCTTCGGCCCCCAGGGGCTGATCGCCCTGGTGTACTGGTTTGGCTCACTGTTCGCAGAGCAGATCCGCGCCGAGTTCCAGAGCTTCCCCTTCCTGGAGGTAACCGGCGAGGCCGGCGCCGGTAAATCCACCCTGCTGATGTTCCTCTGGAAGCTGCTCGGCCGGCAGGACGAAGAAGGCGACGACCCGCTGAAAATGACCAAGGCCGGCCTGCGCCGCTGGCTCAGCCAAACCGCTGGCATGCCGGTGGTGGTGCTGGAGGCCGACCGCAGCGGCGAGGAAGGCGGCCCGGTGAAGGCCTTCGACTTCGACCAGTTCAAACCCCTGTTCAACGGTCGTGGCCTGGGCCTCACCGGCGTGAAGAACGGCGGCAACGACACCAACGCACCGCCCTTCCGCGCCAGCCTGGTGTTCAGCCAAAACGCCACGGTGGTGGCCTCAGAGGCCATCCTCACCCGTATCGTCAAGCTGCACTTCGTGCGCCCCACCGTCACCAGCGCCAGCCGCGCCGCAGCGGACAACCTCAACCACCTGCAGGCCATGGATGTGAGCCACTTCCTGCTGCTGGCCACCAAGGCCGAGCAAAAGGTGCTGGAGGTGTTCCGCCAGCAGGTCAAGGAGCATGAGCGCACCCTGCGCGCCATCCGCGAGATCCGCGTGGAACGCATCATCAAGAACCACGCCCAGCTGCTGGCCCTGCTCGATGCCCTGCGCTGCATCCTGCCCATCACCAACGAACAGCACCGCGACACCCAGCAGGAGCTGATCGCCATGGCCGTGGAGCGCCAGGGCGCCATCAACGCCGACCCGGAAGAGGTGCGCACCTTCTGGGAGGTGTACGACTACCTGGAGTCCCTCGGCGACGGCGCCATGGTCAACCACAGCAAGAAGGAAGACGTGATCGCCATCAACCTCAACGAATTCGCCGAGCGCGCCGCCGAGCACAAACAGAAGCTGGCCGACGTGGCCACCCTGCGCAACCTGCTGAAAAACAGCCGCTCACGCCCCTGCATCGACATAAACCGGGCCGTAGACAGCGCCGTGCGCGCCGCCTTCAACGCCCGCAACCCCCTCAGCCCGCGCTGCACAACGGTGAAGTGCTGGGTGTTCAAGGCCTAACCCAACCCCGGCGCGGCAACGCCGGCAACAACCCCAAGGAGAAGCACCATGCCCCAC
>CAZGDZ010000488.1:0-1744 GCA_964524855.1 uncultured Macromonas sp. | reverse complement strand
GGCCAGTAGCTCGGTCTCACTCGGGCCGGTGTGATCCAGGGGATCGGCCCCACGGCCCGTCAGGAAAGCCACCCGCTTGATCAGCTCAGACGCGCCCTGCGCCATCAACAAGGCAAAACCCAGCGGAATCAGGCCGTACACAGGCCAGCGAATCAGCCCCCCCGCGTTGGACGACACCTCACCCGATATCCAGGCACGCTCAAACAACGGCCAGCCCAACACCATCATCATGTAACACAGGGGAAACAGGAAAACGACGATACCGACCACATCAATCCAGTTGCGGGTGCGGGCACTGAACTTGGAAGACAAAAAGTCGATGCGCACATGCGCATTGCGCAAAAAAGCATACCCGCCGCCCAGCATGAACACGGCAGCAAACAGGTACCACTGAATCTCAAGCCAGGCATTGGAACTGGTGCCCAGCGTCTTGCGAATGATGGCATTCCCCGCGCTGATGAGGGTTGCCGCCAGAATCATGAACATCGCCAATTTGCCCACCAGCAAGTTGAGGCGATCAATCGCACGTGAGATCAGCAACAAAACAGACATGACATAACCCATCAAAACCACGGTAAAGGTACAAAAAACCCCGCACCGGCGGGGTTTTTTGACCGGGACATCAAAGCTTACAGCTTGGCCGACTGCATGTAGCTGTCGTAACGCGCTTCAGTGAAGCGGAACCACAGGTTTTGATCGCGGCGGAAGGCTGCGTAATCCTCGTACACCTTCTTCCAGTTCGCGTTCTTGCTGCCGATTTCTTCGTACAAGCCCATCGACTGGGTAAACGCCTCGTCCATGACGGACTTGGGGAATGCCAGCACTTTGGCACCGCCAGCCACCAAACGCTTCAGGGCGGCCGGGTTGCGGGCGTCATACATGGCTTGCATCGTCACGTGGGCGTGCGAAGCAGCGGCTTCCACAATCGCTTTGTTTTCAGCCGACAAGGCGTTGTAAGCCGCCTTGTTCACGAAGAAGTCCAGCTGCGCACCGCCTTCCCACCAACCGGGGTAGTAGTAGAACGGCGCCACTTTGTTGAAGCCCAGCTTCTCGTCGTCGTACGGGCCCACCCATTCCGTCGCGTCGATCGTGCCTTTTTCCAGCGCTTGGTAAATTTCACCGCCAGGAATGTTCTGCGGCACGCCACCCATGCGCTCCAACACACGGCCCGCGAAGCCACCAATGCGCATCTTCATGCCTTTGATGTCGGCCACGCCTTTGACTTCTTTGCGGTACCAGCCGCCCATCTGCGCGCCAGTGTTGCCGCCAGGGAAGTTCACGATGTTGTACTGGTCGTAAAACTCGCGCATCAACTTCATACCGTTGCCATCGTAGAACCAGGCGGTCAACTGGCGGCTGTTGAGACCAAAGGGAATGGCCGTGCCGATGGCAAAGGTTTCGTCCTTGCCGTGGAAGTAGTAAGGCGCCGTGTGGGCCACTTCAACCGTGCCTTGTTGAATGCCATCAACCACACCGAAAGCGGGCATCAGTTCGCCACCCGGGTGAACCGAGATGGTGAACTTGCCGCCAGACATTTCGCTGACCTTTTTGGCAAACACCTCGGCAGCACCGTAAATGGTGTCCAGCGCCTTGGGGAAGCTGGAGGCCAGGCGCCAGCGAACCGTATCGCCGGAAGCCACAGCCGGTGCCGCTGCTGGTGCGGCTGCCGGTGCCGCATCTTCCTTTTTCCCACAAGCAGCAAGCAATCCAGCCAAACCGACCGCGCCAGATGTGGCGATCAAAG
>CAZGDZ010000487.1:0-1746 GCA_964524855.1 uncultured Macromonas sp. | reverse complement strand
AGCGCGGCGGCGAACTTGGGGCCATCCGTCTCCAGCACCGAGATGTAGTTCTCGATGGCCATGGTGTCGTTGGTCTGACCGCCAAAGCGCTCGGCCACCACACCAGTGCGAATGCCCTTGCGCGCTGCGTACACCGCTGCCGCTGCGCCAGCGGGGCCGCCGCCCACCATCAACACGTCGAAAGCGTCTTTGGCGCTCAACTTAGCCGCTTCTTTCTCGGCCGATTTCGTGTCCAGCTTGGCCACGATCTCTTCAATCAACATGCGGCCGGAACCGAACACCTGGCCATTCAGGTACACCATGGGCACGGCCATCACTTCGCGGTCTGTCACCTCCTGCTGGTACAGCGCACCGTCGATCACCACCGTCTTTACCTTCGGGTTCAGCACGGCCATCAGGCTCAGCGCCTGCACCACGTCTGGGCAGTTGTGGCAGCTCAAGGACATGTAGACCTCGAAGTTGAACTCGCCGTCCAGGCTCTTGATCTGCTCGATCACCTCGGGCTCCACCTTGGGTGGGTGGCCGCCCGTCCACAGCAGCGCCAGTACCAGCGAGGTGAATTCGTGACCCAGAGGAATGGCAGCGAAACGCAGGCTCATGTCGGTGCCGGTGCGCTGCAGGCTGAACGAGGGCTTGCGCACGTCGTTGCCGTCGGTGCGCACGGTGATCTTGTCAGACAGGCCACCAATCGTCTCCAGCAGCGCCTTCATTTCCTGGGCGCTGGCCGAATCGTCCAGTGAGGCGACCAGCTCGAACGGTTGGGTCACGCGCTGCAGGTAGGCTTGCAATTGGGCTTTCAGGGTGTCGTCGAGCATGAGGGTTCCTTGGGTCGGTTCAAAAAGAGCAAAGCTTTGAGGCTTGCGTTGCGATGCACAAATTTTAAATAACAACTATCGAATTTTGTATTTGTTATTTAAAACCTATTGATAGCCAGGATCAATGAATCGCGGAAAGGCAATAAAAAAGGGCGCCACCACCGGCAGCACCCTCTCTGCGTCCATCACGGCTGATGGATAAGCACAGCCAGATCAGATCTTGCCAACCAGGTCCAGGGAAGGAGCAATGGTCTTGGCGCCTTCGTTCCACTTGGCCGGGCACACTTGGCCGGGGTTAGCGGCGGTGTACTGGGCAGCCTTCAGCTTGCGCAGGGTTTCTTTCACGTCGCGGGCGATTTCGTTGCTGTGCACTTCAGCGGTCTTGATCATGCCGTCCGGGTTGATCACGAAGGTGCCACGCAGGGCCAGGCCTTCTTCGGGGATGTGCACGCCAAACGCGTTGGTCAGGGCGTGGGTCGGGTCACCCACCAGCGGGAACTTGGCCTTGCCCACTGCGGGGGAGGTTTCGTGCCACACTTTGTGGCTGAAGTGGGTGTCGGTGGTCACGATGTAGACCTCGGCACCCACCTTCTGGAATTCAGCGTAGTTGTCAGCAGCGTCTTCGACTTCGGTCGGGCAGTTGAAGGTGAAGGCGGCCGGCATGAAAATCAGCACAGACCACTTGCCCTTCAGGCTTTGCTCGGTGACTTCAACGAACTTGCCGTTGTGGAAGGCTTGGGCTTTGAACGGCTGAACGGCGGTGTTGATCAGGGACATGGAATTTCCTTGGGTTAGGGGTTATCGAGGATCGTAAAAACCCTTGAATCATAGCTGAAGACAATCGATTTTTGTTATTAATAGTTTCTATCCAGTCCATAGATTTTCCCTCGTTTCTTGGTCATGTTCCCGACATGGGGGACAAAGATTAAAC
>CAZGDZ010000486.1:0-1748 GCA_964524855.1 uncultured Macromonas sp. | reverse complement strand
GCTCTTGGTGAGGGTGGGCGCCTCGGTGGCCTGCGGCTGCGCAGGGGGGTGAATGACAGTCATGGGGGCGGATTTTCGCCGATCCGGCGCCAACGCTCACCCTTTTCGCTAGACTCCCGGGAATGAATGTTGTTTCCAACTCAGCGTCGGGCCTGTGGACGGTCGCTTTTTGCGTGCTGCTGGTGGCGGGCCTGTTGACCCGTTTCTGGCTGGTGGGCCGCCAAGTCAAGCACGTGGCGCAGCACCGGGGGAGCGTGCCGGCGGTGTTTGCGGACACCATCACGCTGTCAGCACACCAAAAGGCGGCCGATTACACCATCGCCAAAGCGCGGCTGGGCGTGCTCGAAATGGCTTTGGGTGCCGCCGTGCTGGTGGGCTGGACCCTGTTGGGAGGCTTGAGCACCCTGAACGAGGCCTTGCTGGGCCTGCTCGGCACCGGCCTGTGGCAGCAACTGGCGCTGCTGGCCGCATTTTTTGTGGTGGGCGGACTGTTGGAGCTGCCGCTGGCCTGGTACCGCACCTTCCGCCTGGAAGAACAATTTGGTTTCAACAAAATGACGCTGGGCCTGTGGCTGAGCGATGGCCTGAAAGGCGCGCTGGTGGGTGCGCTGATTGGCCTGCCCATCGCCGCAGTGGTGCTGTGGCTGATGGAGGCTGCTGGCCCCACTTGGTGGCTGTGGGCTTGGCTGGTATGGATGGGCTTCAACCTTCTGCTGCTGGTGCTCTACCCCACCGTGATCGCACCGCTGTTCAACCGCTTCGAGCCATTGCAGGATGAAAGCTTGCGCCAGCGCATCGAAGCGCTGATGACGCGCTGCGGCTTCAGCGCCAAGGGCTTGTTCGTGATGGACGGCAGCAAGCGCAGCGCCCACGCCAACGCCTACTTCACCGGGTTCGGCCCCGCCAAACGGGTGGTGTTTTTCGACACCCTGCTGCAACGCCTGAACCCCGGGGAAATCGACGCCGTGCTGGCGCACGAGCTGGGTCATTTCCGCCATCGCCACGTCGTGAAGCGGATGGTCTGGATGTTCGCGGCCAGCCTGCTGGGCTTTGCCCTGCTCGGCTGGCTGACTGGTCAAGCGTGGTTTTACACCGGCTTAGGCGTCAGCCCCAACCTGACCAGTCCCAACAGCTCGCTGGCCTTGCTGCTGTTTGCCAGCGTGGCACCGCTGGTCACGTTTTTCATCACCCCGCTGGGCAGCCATCTGTCGCGCCAGCACGAATTTGAAGCCGACGCGTTCGCGATGCAACACGCCGATGGGCGCGACCTGGCGCGCGCCCTGCTCAAGCTCTACCAGGACAATGCGAGCACCTTGACGCCCGACCCCTTGTTCGTGAAGTTCTACTACTCTCACCCACCGGCTGGTGAACGCCTGGCACGCATGCCGGTGGCCGCATGAGCCCGGCGAACCCGAACCTGCGCAGCGGGCTGGTCGTGGCCAGCCATGGCCGGCACAGCCTGGTGGAAACCGACGACGGCAAACGCCTGATCTGCCACCCGCGCGGCAAGAAGAGTCAGGCGGTGGTGGGTGACCGCGTGCTGTGGCAACCCACCGGCGACGAGGGCTCCATCGAACAGCTGCAAGAGCGTCGCAACCTGCTGTACCGGCAGGACGAGGTGCGCACCAAATCGTTCGCAGCCAACCTGGACCAAGTGCTGGTGCTGCTGGGCGCCGAACCCGAGTTCTCCGAATCGCAATTGATGCGCGCCTTGATCGCGGCCCGCGCCGAACGGATTCCCTGCCTGG
>CAZGDZ010000485.1:0-1751 GCA_964524855.1 uncultured Macromonas sp. | reverse complement strand
ATGCGTGCCTTGTAACTTGGTGGGACCAGTATGTTGCCATTACTAAGGCTGCTTCAAGATGGGCGGTTTCATTCGGGCGAAGCGCTTGGTGCGGCCTTGGGTGTCAGCCGCTCAGCGATATGGAAGCAATTACAGTCCTTGGAGGCTGAGTTGGCATTGCCTGTTCACCGGGTTCGCGGACGTGGCTACCGCTTGGAGAATCAGCTTGTGCTCCTGGATGAGAGGGTTCTGGCGGTCAGTGAGGTTGCTCAAGGCTGGCCAGTGAGCATCCTGCCCGTCGTGGATTCGACCAATGCGGCGGCGTTAAGGCGTTTGGCGGGCGGCCAGGAGCCTCCTTTTATCGTATTGGCGGAGCGCCAGACCTCTGGTCGCGGTCGCCGGGGGCGCACTTGGGTGAGTCCTTTTGGGGAAAACCTCTATTACAGCCTGGCGCTTCAAGTAGATGGCGGTATGCGCCAACTCGAGGGGTTGAGTCTGGTTGTGGGTTTGGCTTTGCTTCGTGCGCTACGTGTGGCTGGGCTGGTCTCGGCAGGATTGAAATGGCCTAACGACGTATTAGTCGATGGCCGCAAGGTTGCGGGCATCCTCCTGGAGTTGTCTGGTGACCCGGCTGATGTATGTCACGTAGTGATAGGTATTGGGGTCAACGTGAACATGCTTGTCGACAAGGGCGCTATCGATCAGCCGTGGACCTCCATGCGCGCTGAGCTGGGATGCTTGGTTGATCGCAACGAGTTTGTGTGTGAGCTGAATCGCCAGTTGTCGCTGTATCTGGGTCTGCATAAGGCGTGTGGTTTTGCGGCATTGAGGGATGAATGGCAAGAAAATCATCTTTGGCAGGGGCGTAGCGTGATACTCGCCATGGGTGCCAGTCCGATTGAGGGGGTGGTGTTGGGGGTCGATCAGGCGGGCGCCATTCGCTTGCGGGTTGCCGGAGAGGAGCAAAGTTTTAGTGGTGGTGAGCTCAGTTTGAGGTTGAATGATGATTCTTGAGCTCGATTGTGGGAATAGTTTCATCAAGTGGCGAATCGTCACAGAGAGTGGCGTGAGTGCTGGTTGTGGTGGTGTTGTTGGTACCGATGAAGAGCTCGTGCAAGCCGTTCAGCAGCAGTCACTTGATTTGCGTGCTTGTCGTTTGGTGAGTGTGCGTTCGGATGAAGAGACGGCACGGCTTGTCGATGCGCTGAAACGAACATTTTGCATAGAGTGCACTTGTGCCCATCCGGCGGTGGAGTTGGCGGGTGTACGCAATGGCTATGAGCAGTATGAGTGTCTGGGGCTCGACCGCTGGCTCGCTCTGGTTGGTGCGTATCAGCAGGCCCGGCAGGCCTGCTTGGTGTTAGACCTGGGCACTGCCGTGACCTCTGATTTCGTCGATGCCGCTGGGCGGCATCTCGGCGGTTTTATTTGTCCTGTTGTGCCTTTGATGCGCTATCAATTGCGCACTCATACCCGACGATCTCGTTATGACGATCAGCTTGCCGAGCGGGCGATGCGGCATTTGGCGCCGGGGCGTTCAACGGCTGAAGCGGTTGAGCGCGGTTGTTCATTGATGTTGCAAGGGTTTGTTCATACTCAGCTGGATATGGCTCGCGATTACTGGGAGGGACGCTTCATGGTCTTTCTGACGGGTGGTGATGCTTCTTTGGTGGTCGACATGTTGCCTGATGCTCGGGTAGTCCCCGACCTGGTATTTATCGGCTTGGCAATCGCCTGTCCGTTGCGTTGAGGTCATGCATGCGTTGGATGTT
>CAZGDZ010000484.1:0-1752 GCA_964524855.1 uncultured Macromonas sp. | reverse complement strand
TCGCCCAACTCGCCGCCCACGGCTTTGCCAAGCTAACCGGGGCGCAGCGCCTGGCGGGCGCATCGCAGCCTGTGGCCGCCACATCCAACGGCAGCATCGTGCTACCGGACGGCACCTACTTGCGCAACGCCGCCGTCAACCACATTGGCGTGGCTGGTGCAGCAGGCTTTGGCCTGGGCATTTGCCCTGCACCTGACGCTGCTGGCATGACTCCCATGTCCGGCTACGACAGTCCGACCAATGCCAACTATGGCAACTACCAAGACTCACGGGGCTCGGTGTGGTGCTGGATTCCGGCCTTTCGGCTCCGGCTGGGCAATGCCTCTGACCCCGGCTTTGCCACCCATGGCGCCAACACCATCCGTGTCGTTCCGGCTGTGCAGCACCCGGACGAAGCCACGGCCAATGCCGAAGGCTTTTATTTGCACCGCGCCTTCATCAACGGCGGGCAAGTGCAGCGCGGCTTCTTCCGCAGCAAATACGACTGCAGCGCACTCAACGGCGCAGCCGCTAGCTTGCCCAACGTGCAGCCCATGGTGTCTGGCCCAGTTGCGGGCCAGGTGGGGTTTTCTGCGGTGGGGGCGACCAATGCCTACTTTGGCGCCATAGATGCCGCCCGCACCATGGGCCCCAAGTTCCACCCCGAAACCGTATTCCAGGCCGACGCGCTGTGTCGCATCTCCGAGGCCCACGCCCAAGCCGCTACAGCCACCACGCACTGCGCCTGGTACGACAGCACCGGTGTGCGCAACTACCCCAAAGGCAACGACAACAACGCCCTCAAAAGCGAGGCCGATGTGCTGCAAAACGGCACCGCCGCCGTCACATTCACCAGCGCTGGCAACACCACCTACCCCGCATTCGCGCTAGCGGGCAGTGCCGACCAGATTGCCAGAACCACCCACAACGGCCAGGCCTGTGGCGTGACGGACGTGGCTGGCAACATCTACAAAATCAACCCAGGAATCACGTCCATTGCCACTGCGCTGGCCATCACAGCGGCCACGCAAACCAACCCAGTGCAAATTACCGTGGCCGCCCATGGACGCACCACTGGCGACGTGGCCACCGTGACGGGTGTTGTCGGCATGACCACCCTGAATGACCGCCTGTTTGCGCTGACGGTGGTTGATGCCAACACCCTGTCGCTTGACGGTGTAGACGGCACCGCGTTCGCAGCCTACACATCTGGCGGGCTGCTGCGCCATGCGCGTTTCTACACACTCAAACCCACCGTTGACATCGCCGCAGTGACCACTGGCACCACCTTGGCCACAGACCATTGGGGCGCAACGGGTGTGGCCGCGCAATTCGACGAATTTGCCATGTCGTTCGGCACTGCTTACCCAAACAACGGGCTAGGGCTGCGCTACGGCAACGGTGCCAACGCGGTGTTCAGCCTGGCCACAGCCGCCAGCCGCGCCCGCGCCATGGCGGGCATGCCCGAGCCAGGCGGCGTGTCTGCGGCCGGAACCAATTTGATGGGTGCAGATTGGTTTTACCAGTACAGCATTGATCAGCTCTGTGTGATTTCTCGCGGCCTTTGGTCCAATGGCAGCAATGCCGGGGGCCGCCTCCGCTTTCTGAATTCCGCCCGTGCCTACGCGTCCTACGCCGTTGGCTTCGCCGCCTCCGTTTATTTGTAGGCCCTGAGCGGCAGCGATTAGGGCAATACCCATGAGCACACAGCGCACCGCTTCACCCCAACCCCTATTGACCCACCTGAAAGGCCATCATGACCACCTCTATCGT
>CAZGDZ010000483.1:475-1758 GCA_964524855.1 uncultured Macromonas sp. | reverse complement strand
GAGCGCGCCCTGCGGCCCAAGGGCCTGACCGAGTACGTGGGCCAGGCCAAGGTGCGAGAGCAGCTGGAAATTTTCATCGGCGCGGCCAAAAAGCGCCAGGAAGCGCTGGACCATGTGCTGCTGTTCGGCCCGCCGGGCTTGGGCAAAACCACGCTGTCTCACATCATCGCGCACGAACTGGGCGTCAACTTGCGACAAACCAGCGGCCCGGTGCTGGAAAAGCCCAAGGACCTGGCCGCGTTGCTGACCAACCTGGAACCCAACGACGTCCTGTTCATTGACGAAATCCACCGGCTGTCGCCCGTGGTGGAGGAAATCCTCTACCCCGCGTTGGAGGACTACCAGATCGACATCATGATCGGCGAGGGACCGGCGGCGCGCAGCATCAAGCTGGACCTGCAGCCCTTCACCCTGGTGGGGGCCACCACCCGCGCCGGCATGCTGACCAACCCGCTGCGCGACCGTTTCGGCATCGTCGGGCGGCTGGAGTTCTACACGCCCGAGGAGCTGGCCCGCATCGTCAAACGCAGTGCGGGGCTGTTGGGCGCACCGATCGCGCCCGATGCGTCGTTCGAGGTGGCCCGCCGCTCGCGCGGCACCCCGCGCATTGCCAACCGCCTGCTGCGTCGGGTGCGCGACTACGCCGAGGTGAAAGGCGATGGCACCATCACCCTGGACATGGCCAACCGCGCGCTGGCCATGCTGGACGTGGACCCGGTGGGCTTTGACCTGATGGACCGCAAGCTGCTGGAAGCGGTGATCCACAAGTTCGACGGCGGGCCGGTGGGTTTGGACAACATCGCCGCCAGCATCGGCGAGGAGCGCGACACCATCGAGGACGTGATCGAGCCCTACCTGATCCAGCAGGGCTATTTGCAGCGCACGCCGCGCGGGCGCATCGCTACCTTGGCGGCGTTCCGGCACCTGGGCCTGCAACCGCCGCAGGACGCACCGGGCTTGTTCGGTCTGGCCGACGCCTGAGCGTCGGGGGTCAGGCGGCGGTGGATTCGTCGCGGGTGTCGGCCCGTTCCAGGTGGGACACATCGGCCCAGCCCACCAGCGTCAGGCCCTCGGGCGTCCACAGCACGCGGTTGATGGCCGCGTTGGCCAGCACCCAGGTGCGGGGCGACTGCAGTTCGAGCCGGGTGGCGGCGCGGTACACGATGTCCAGCACCCCGCCGTGGGCCACCACCACGATCTGTTCGCCCAGGTGACGGGCCGCGCGTTCGTCGAGCGTGGCCACCACCCGTGCCTGCAACGTCAGCAGCGATTCGCCGCCGGGC
>CAZGDZ010000483.1:0-465 GCA_964524855.1 uncultured Macromonas sp. | reverse complement strand
ACTCTCCACCCGGGGGGGCGAAATCGGGCACGCGTCGGCGCCAGAGGTCGGTGATTTCGGGATGCCGTTCGGCCAATTCGGTCCAGGTGGAGCCCTGGCATTCGCCAAAATGGCGCTCGCGCAGGCCGGTGTGGTGTGCCACGTTCAGTTTCAGCGGTGCGGCGATCGCGGCGGCGGTTTGGGCCGCGCGGCTCAGGTCGCTGGCGTAGACGGCAGCCACCGCTTCGTGTTGCAACGCAGCGGCCGCGCGCTCGGCCTGCCACAGGCCGGTGTCGTTCAGCGGAATGTCGATCTGGCCTTGGATTCGGGTGTCTTTGTTCCAGGCGGTTTCGCCATGGCGGATGGCAATGATGCGGGTGCAGTGCAAGCGGAGACTCCAGGAACAGCGGATGAGCAAGGGCGGCGCGGCCGGCGAATGCGCCACAGCCACCCGGTTGTGCCTAGAATGGTAACAAGCGCCGTTTT
>CAZGDZ010000482.1:0-1761 GCA_964524855.1 uncultured Macromonas sp. | reverse complement strand
CTGTGCGGCAGCTTTTGCTTGAGGTGCGCGATCATGCGCTGCACGCTGTCGGCATGACCGTGCGCAATGTCGATGGTGATGTAGTCGGGCGCCAAGCCTTCGGCGGCCAAACGGTCGGCGGTGACGTAGTCGGGGCCTTTGACGCCCAGCGAAATCGATGCGTACAGGCCTTGGGCCTTCATGCCGCGCACGAAGGCCACGTTGTCCAGGTCGAACCGGTGCATCACATAGAAATAGTCGTTCTGTGCCAGCCACAGTGCAATGCGTTCGTCCAGCACGGTTTTCATGTTGGCTGGCACCACCGGCAGCCTAAAACGGCGCTGGCCCAGTTGCACCGAGGTGTCGCATTCGGCCCGGCTCTCCACCCGGCATTTGCGGGGCAGCAGCAGAACGTTGTCGTAGTCAAAAATTTCCATGAACCAGGCTCCAGCCGTAAAAAAACCGGGCGCAGAAAAATCCGGGCCCGGTGATTGATTCTAGGCGCCTCTGGCCCGCAGCGCCACTTTCACGCGCCATAGACGTTATACAGCGGTGGCTATAGCCCTTTTTCGCGGGCTTCGCTCCAGGCGGCCTTGGTGCACAATCAAGCGTCGGCGCTAGTGCGTCCGTGTCTGGAGTCCGGGGATGAATCCGTCCACCCTCATCGGGATGGTGGCCAGCGTCTTGCTGCTGGCCGTGGTCCTGTTTTTTGCGGCCGAGGATCCGCTGCTGTTCATCGATCTGCCCGGTCTGGCCATCGTGCTGGGCGGCACCATGGCGGCCACTTTCCTCAGCTACCCGCTCAAGGAAGTGGTGCGGGTGTTCAAGCTGATCAACACCGTCATCCGCAACGAACGGCTCTACACCCAAAAGGACATTGAAGAGCTGGTGGACGTGTCCCGCCTTTGGATCCGCGAAGACCCGGTGGCGGTGGAAAAAGCCCTCAAGCGCATCACCAACCCATTTTTGCGCACGGGGGTGCAACTCGTCATTGAGCGCACCCCGGAAGAAGACATTCTGGACCTGTTGCAATGGCGCATTTCTCGTCTGAAAGCGCAGGAGGGCGCCGAAGCGCAATTGTTCCGCGTCATGGCCAGCTATGCGCCGGCTTTCGGCATGATTGGCACCCTCGTCGGCTTGGTCAACATGATGGACATTTTGGGCAGCGGCGACATGACCGTCATTGGCCGCCATTTGGCCGTGGCGCTGATGACCACGTTCTACGGCATTTTGTTGGCCAACCTGGTGTTCAAACCGGTGGCGGTGAAGCTGGAACGCCGCACCGAACAGCGGGTGGTGCTGATGAACATGGTGATGCAGGGCATTGCGATGATGACGGCCAAACGCAGCCCGTCGCTGATGCGCGAAACGCTGAAGTCCTTTGTGGCGCACCACGATGACGAGATTTTCGATGGCCCTGAGGCCGAAGGTGCCAACAAGCGCCGCCTGGGTCAGGTGTTCAAACGCGGCCGTTCATGAGCGAAGACACCCTGCTGCACAAGGTGCTGGGGCAGGTCGCCGCCCAGCAGGCGGCTCAGCGCGCCGCTGCGCAGCAGGCGGAGCGTGCACAGGCCATCGGTGGCGCGGGCGAGCATGGCAGCGGTGGGCCAGAACGTCATCTGCAGGCTTTGCGCTCGGGCCGCTTCGACCGCTGGCATGTCGATGCGCCGCCGCCGCAGGAAGAGGAAACCTGGCTCATCACCTACCTGGACGTGGTGACGCTGTTGCTGGCCATGATGGTGGTGATGCTGGCGTTTTCCGAGCCGATCAGCGAAAAATTCA
>CAZGDZ010000481.1:0-1774 GCA_964524855.1 uncultured Macromonas sp. | reverse complement strand
AACGCGGCGGTGCCGGTGTTGATGGAAGCGATGTCGATGCTGATGTCCACCTTGCCGGTTTTGGCGGCGCGGTCGAACTGGATGGTGCCCTCTTTCTTGTCAAAACGGCCCCGGTTGGTGGAGGTGCCGAAGTGACCGATCTCGAACGTCACGAAAGTGTGGGTCGGGTCGATGGCGTAGTCGGCCGCGTGAGCGGCGCCAAGGGTGAGGGTGGCCAGAGCGGCCGCAGCCAGGGTGTTGCGCATGGTCAATAAACTCCGTGTAGTCAGGTTGGAACAGAAAGAAAAAATCAAAGCTTGCCGACGCCGGTCAGCGCGATCTTGAAGCGCACTTGCACCTCGTCCGCCACCATCGAGGTGTCGGACCATTCGTTTTCGCCGATCTTGAAGGTCAGGCGCTTGATGGGAAAGCTGCCGGTGGCGGTGGTCACGCCCGACGGGCCACTGGGCTGGGCCAGGGTGACGGGCACCACCACATCGCTGCTGGCTCCCTTGATGGTGAGCTTGCCCGCCACCTCGAACTTGCCCGCGCCCACGGCCTTGATGGCACTGGACTGGAAGGTGGCCTGCGGAAAGCGCGCGGTGTTGAACCAGACCGACTTGGGCAGCTCGGCGTCGGACTCGCGCACCCCCAGGGTGGCGCTGGCCACGTCCACGGTGAAGGCGATCTGGCTGGTGGCGGGCTTGGCCGGATCGAACGCCACCTTGGCGTCGAAGGTGCGGAAACGGCCTTCCACCGGCACGCCCATCTGGCGGCTGACGAACACAATTTCGCTTTGCGCCGGCACAATTTTCTGCTGCGCGGCCACTGAAGTGCTGAACATAGCGCCTGCCAAAGCGGCCAGCGCCCAACCATGGGTGGGTTTCATGTGAAACATTCCTGTGAAAACAATCAACTGAATCAACCGCGCGCCAGCGTCATGCGGGACAGCAAGCCATCGCGGTCGATCAAAGCATGCTTGAGGGCGCCGCCCACATGCAGCAGCACCAACCCCGCCATGCCGTAAGCGGCCCAGCCATGCCAGGGCTTGAGGGCTTCGGCCAGCTCGGGGCTGACCGGCACGAAATCGGGCAAGGGCAGCACGCCAAACAGCACGATGGAGAAACCCGCCGCCGAACTGTAGGCCCAGCCCAGCAGGGGCACGGCAAAGAACAACAGGTACAGCGCGAGGTGGGTGCCCTGGTGCGCCCAGCGCTGCCAGGCCGGCATGGCCTGGGCCACCACGTGCGGCAGCGGCGGCGGTTGGCGCCACAAACGCCACAGCAAGCGCAGCAGCGACGCACTCAACACCAGCACGCCAGCCCACTTGTGCCAGTTGTACAGCTTCAGGCGCTGCGGCGAAAACGGCAGGCTGACCATGGACAGGCCGACCACGAACAGACCCACCAGCGCCAGGGCCAGCAACCAGTGCAACGCAACAGCCACCGGGTGGTAACGGCTGACGCCAGAGGGCAAAGTATGACTAGACATGCCGGCAGTGTAGAAAAGTAAGCGGGTGGCAAAGTGCGGACAGCTTGTCGATGTCATTCAAATTATTTGAATTCAACCGCACCAGAGAAACAAAATGATTGCGGTCAAGTCTGAAAGTTCCCCACTTTCTGCGCCGTCGGGCAGCCCCCTACAATCGATCTATGCCGCCCGACCGCTTGACCCTTTTGCTGGCCCAGTACCCGGCGCTTGCACCGCTGCGCGACGCACTGACCACCCTGCCGTGCCACAAAGTCCCGGCCAACACGGTGCTGTTCCGTGAGCAGTCGGCCTGCCAGGGTTTTCC
>CAZGDZ010000480.1:0-1795 GCA_964524855.1 uncultured Macromonas sp. | reverse complement strand
CGCTGTACGTTGAAGCGGGCGGCGATCTGCTCCAGGTCGTCACCCTTGGCGTATGGCAGCAGCACGGCCAGGGCCGCTTCGTTGACGCGCTGGCGCCAGAGGGTTTCGCGGTAGGCGTTCTCCTGCAGGAGCTTGGTGATGGGCTCGGACTCCAGCGCCAGGGTGGCGGCCACGGCGGCTTGTTTGTCTGCCGGGTGCAGGCTGATGAAGTAGGCCTTGCGCTCGGCGAGGATCTGCTCGTAGTCGATCACCTCAACCATTTGCGGGGCTGGCAGGGCGGCCAGGTTGATGGGGGTGAAGGTGCTCATGCCATGGCCCCCAGGTTGAGGGGCACGCGCAGGCTAAAGGCCTCGTTGCTGTCGGCCAGGGTGCCGTCGAGATCCAGCACGGCTTGGCCGGGGCGGTCGCCCAGGAACAGTTCCACGCGGTTAAGGCGGATGCGCGGTTCCCAGCGCATAAGCGCCATGGCCAGCAGGCGGGTAGCGGCGTTGGTGGGCCAGTCGATCAAGTCCGGCAGCTGGCTGCCGTATTCACGGCGCATAACGCGGGTGCCGATGGGGGTGGTGAGCACATCCGCCACGGACTGGGCCAGGTGGGCCAGGTCGACAATGCTGCGGCCGTTGTTTGCGTTCATGCCTTGCATGCTCAGCCCCCTGCGAAGACGTTGCCGGAGCCCTGGGCCACGGCGCTGCCGCAGGCGACCGGGTCACCGATGCGGGCCAGTTGCTTGCCGTTGGCAAACACGGTGGCGCTGCCGGCGGCCAGGGTGCTGGCGTGGGTTTCGGGGATGCTGGGGCAGGTGTGGGCGGCCCAGGCATCGCCCTGGCGGTGGGCGGCGATGCCGTTGACGAATACGTTGGGGCTGGCGCCTGTGCTGGGGCGCGGTGGCCAGCAGCCGTGGCCGGTGCATTGGTCGCCGAGGCGAGATACCGCTGGCATGGGCGCCCCCTATTCGTTCAGGTCGATGCGGCTGCCGTTGATCTTCACGGCGCCGCTGCATTGGATGGAGAGGCTGGCGGCCTCGATGTTGACGTGCCCGCTGGCCTTGAGGCGGTAGGCGCCCGTTGCGGCGTTGTGCTCCACATAGTCGCCATTGGCCCACTCGGTGCGGTGCACGGCTGGGTGGTTGCTGCAGGGCGGGTTGGCATCGGAGTAGAGGCCGACCAGGGCCACGCCCTGGGTGAGCTCGCCGCCGGGGCTGAATACGGTGCATTGCTCGCCGATGGAGACGGGGTCCCATTCGTTGGTGCTGCCGGCACGGCGGGTATAGAAGGGCAGCCAGCCGGTGAGGATGGCGCCGGTTTGCACGCGGCACAGGGGCAATTTGCCCTGCGCGGGGTCGCCATGGTCGACCTGGGCAATGGTGCCGTGGCGGATCATGTTGTCGAGGCGGCGGAGAATGTCGGCGAGCTGGTTCATGCCGTTGATGCTGCCGCTCACGCGCGCGCGGGGCACCTGGCGGGGGTTGTCAGCCCCTGGCTGAAAACGTGCGGTTAGGGGACGAGGTGCTGCAGGAGCTTGTCGCGCACCATGTTGAGGTCGGCATCGGTGAGGCCCAGCAGTTGGCGCTGGGCGTATTGCACATCGGGCGCGCCGCGCCCGGGGCGATCCCGCAGGCCGTACTGGTGCACGCGGGCCAGGCGGGCGGTGCGGCCGAGGACGGCCAGGGTGATGCTGCTGGCGTTGCTTTGCAGCTAGAGGTGCTTGGCCTGGCGCAGCTTGGTGAACATTTGCCGCTTGATGCGGCCCTGCTTGGCGCGCAGGGGCTGGCGCGGTTTGCGCGGGGCGAAGGGGG
>CAZGDZ010000479.1:0-1801 GCA_964524855.1 uncultured Macromonas sp. | reverse complement strand
ATGAAACAAAAAACCATCACCATTGCTGGAAAACACGAACGGCACATCCAGGGCCTCGGCATAACCCAGTGCTTGCTGCATACCGGAGCCGACGGAGTGCTTGTTGTCCTTCGCCTCGATCACGGCGAGAGGCAGGTTGGCCTGGTGATAGAGGATGAAGTCGGCACGCCGGGATTCGCCCCGGCTGTGCAGCTTGCCGCGGACGATGATGCGGCCCTTGGTAAAGCTGACTTCCTCGCGCACCTGCTTGTGCATGTCCCAGCCAGCTTGCTGGACGGCTGGGGCGATGTACTTGCTGCAGATGTCCCGCTCGGAAAGCGACTTTTTATCCATAACCCCAATTCCCTTTCAAACCGGTATGGTCGCTCCATGCCGGCACTGCTGATCGTGCTCGATTGGCGTAAATGTACCTTGTTTGGCGTTGATTGGGCGGGGCGTCATGCGCAAGGGGGCATTCTCTATTCTTGCCTTGCGACTTCAGTTGGCTGGCTGGCCGGCTGTTGCCGTCGGCCAGTCTCCAGGCATCTGCGATCAAGTACTGATGTCTGGGTATTGAAAATGCGGGGCTGTTGGGGCCACCCTTTATGCCTGATCTGGACGTGCCACTGGTATGGGGCTTTCTTGCTGAACGTTGCCATGGTCAACCACATTGCGCCAGAAGTTGTGGCAAACACCCAGGAGCCTTTATGCAGCCCGCTAAACCCGCGCTAATCCGCGAAACCTTTCCTGTCGGGCCTTTGCAGTGCAATTGCACGATCATCGGCGACCCCGTGACCAAGAAGGCCATCGTGGTCGATCCGGGCGGCAATCCCGAATTGATCATGGCGCGCCTGGAGGCTCATGGCCTCAAGGTGGTCAGCATCATTCACACCCATGCCCATCTGGATCACTTCCTCGCTTCCGGGCAGATGAAAGAGCAGACCGGCGCGACCCTGCATCTGCACAAGGACGATCAGTTCCTCTGGGACGGCCTGGAGATGCAATGCCGCATGTTCGGCGTGGCCTATGTGCCGGTGCCCGCGCCGGATCAGTGGTTGGTCGACGGTCAGGCGCTGGACTGCGGTTGCGGGGTGGCGCTGCACACGCCCGGGCATACGCCGGGTTCGATGAGTTTCTGGTTCCCCCAGGACAAGTTGCTGATCGCTGGCGATACGTTGTTCAAGCGTGGTATCGGTCGCACCGACTTGTGGGGTGGCGATTACCCGACTATCGAGCGTTCGATCAAGCAGCGCCTGTACAGCCTGGACGAGGACGCCACGGTGATTACCGGACACGGACCGCAGACCCGTCTGGGCGATGAAATGCGCGAGAACCCATTCGTGCGGGCATGATGGGCAATGCATCGTGGTGGAACTTGTTAAGCTGGAGCGGACCTTAAGGTCCGATCCAGGTTCTAACACCCGGATGAAGATCTGTCTCAACACGAAAAAATAAAGGAATAACCATGACTAAATGGCGCAATCTGGCATTTGCAGCAGCTGGCATTACCCTCCTGGCTGGCTGTACCACCAACCCCTATACCGGCGAACGTGAAGCCGGTAAAGCCGGGATCTACGGCGGTATTGGTGCTGTGACTGTCGCCGTGATCGGGGCTGCCACTTCGTGAAGCAAAGACCGGGGCAAAGGCGCATTGATTGGCGCGGCAGTGGGCGGTGCGGCAGGTGGTGGTTATGGCTACTACGCCGACACCCAGGAAGCCAAGCTGCGCCAGACCCTGCAAGGCACGGGCGTGCAGGTGCAGCGCAATGGCGATGAGCTGAAGTTGATCATGCCGGGCAATATCACCTTCGCCAGCAACTCG
>CAZGDZ010000478.1:0-1804 GCA_964524855.1 uncultured Macromonas sp. | reverse complement strand
GAGCGCAACATCTGGATCATTGGCACCAGCGACGACGCGCCCAAGACGCTGTACCAAGTGGACCTGAAAGGGCCCGTGGCGTTGGTGCTGGGGGCTGAAGGACCGGGCATGCGCCAACTCACCCGAAAAACTTGTGATGAGCTGGTCAGCATCCCGATGCGTGGGGCGGTGGAAAGCCTGAACGTGTCGGTGGCCAGCGCGGTGGGTATGTACGAGGCCCTGCGCCAACGCACCTGAGGCGTGCGCGGGCCGGTTAAACCGTCATGCCGCCCGCCACTTCCAGCACGGTGCCGTTGATGTAGCTGGCTTCGTCACTGGCCAGAAAAGCGTAGGCGTTCGCGATTTCCTCGGGGCGGCCCAGCCGACGCAAGGGCACTTTGTGCTCCATCTCCGCCAGCACCTTGTCGGGAATGGTGTCGAGGATGGGGGTGGCGACGAAACCCGGCGCCACCGCATTGACCCGAATGCCTTTGGGCCCTAGTTCGCGGCTCCAGGTTTTGGTGAAGCCAATCACCCCAAACTTGCTGGCGGCGTAGTTGGTTTGCCCGAAATTGCCGTAAATGCCGACCACACTGGAGGCGTTCAGGATGGCGCCGCTGCCCTGTGTCACCATCACGTCGGCCACGGCCTGGGAACAGTGGAACACCCCGCGCAAATTCACGTCGATCACGCGGTCAAACTGCTCGATCGTCATCTTTTGCAAGCGCGCGTCTTGGGTGATGCCGGCGTTGTTGACCAGCACATCGATGCGGCCGAAGCGCTCCAGCACCGCCGCCACCATCGCGTCCACCTGGGGGCGGTCGGTCACATCCGCCACCCAGCCCATGGCGGTGGCTCCGAAGGCGCGGCAGGCTTGCGCCACGTCGTCCACAGCCGCCTGTTTCACGTCGCAAACCACGACGATGGCGCCTTCCTGCGCAAACTTGTGTGCGGTGGCCGCGCCAATGCCCTGGCCCGCGCCCGTGATGATGCAAACCTTCTTTTCCAGTCGTTTCATGGTGTCTGATTTCCCGGTGTGAATGACGAGGTGGTGGCATCTTACGTCGCGGCCCTTGCGTTTCTCCCTACAATCACACCATGAGCCTGCTTGACGTGGGCAACCCGGGCCACATTTTCACAGGAGCAGGATCAGTGCAGACCAAAGAGGCCAATTCCGAAGCCGCACCCGCCGACAAGCCCGTGCGTGTGATCAAGAAGTACCCCAACCGCCGTCTGTACGATACCAATACGTCGTCCTACATCACCTTGGCCGAGGTCAAGGCGCTGGTGATGCGCGCCGAGCCGTTTGTGGTGCGCGATGCCAAATCCAACGACGACCTGACCCGCAGCATCCTGTTGCAGATCATTCTGGAAGAAGAAACCGCTGGTGTGCCGCTGTTCACCGAGAACATGCTGGCCAACATCATCCGTTTCTATGGGCATTCGATGCAGGATTTCATGGGTTCTTACCTCGACAAGAACTTGCAGATCTTCATGGAAATGCAGCAAAAAATGACCGATCAGGCCAAAGGCCTGACGCCCGAACTGTGGCAGCAGTTCATGGCTGCGCAGACGCCGTTGATGATGGGCAACTACTTCAGCCAGTCGCAAAATGCCTTTACCCAGATGCAGGAACAGATGTTCCAAGCGTTTGGTGTGAAACGCTGAGGCGGCGCAACCGGGGCGGACCTGAGACAATCGGGGGATGAGCGACATCATCTCCCCGGCACCCGCCACCACCGCGCCCAAAGTGGGCTTCGTCAGCCTTGGTTGTCCAAAGGCCTTGACGGATTCGGAACTCATCCTCACGCAACTCAGCGCCGAG
>CAZGDZ010000477.1:0-1809 GCA_964524855.1 uncultured Macromonas sp. | reverse complement strand
AGCTTCTTCACCGCCTCTGGCAAAAAGCCCTTCAGCCACCGCCTCATCGTCTGCACCACCAACCACTGGAGCGCCAACGCCGAGGATGCGCTGATCGACCAGCAGCCCCCTGTCAGCAAGATCGACCTCAACGACCTGGACAACAGCCAGATCGACTGGTCCCAGTACCAGCCCAAAGCAGCAGCCCCCACCCTCAAGCCCCAAAAGTCGCTGCGCCCACACCAGCAAAGCGCACTGAATGCCACCTTGGCAGGCTTTGAGCGCGAGAGCCGGGGCAAGCTCATCATGGCCTGTGGCACAGGCAAAACCTTCACCAGCCTCAAGATTGCCGAGGCCTACGCCGGTGCAGGCAAGCGCGTGCTGTTCCTGGTGCCATCGCTGGCCCTGTTGTCGCAGACCTTGACCGAGTGGACGCAAGAAAGCGCCACCCCACTCCACAGCTTTGCCGTGTGTTCCGACAGCGACGTGGGCAAAAAGCGCAAAAAAGACGACGACGTGGTGCAGACATTTACCCACGAGCTGCGCTACCCGGCCACCACCGACGCCGCCCGGCTGGCGCTGGAAATGGCCAAACGCCACGATGCGGCGCACATGAGCGTGGTGTTCAGCACCTACCACTCCATCGACACCATCAGCCAGGCGCAGAAAGAGCACGCTCTGCCGCCGTTCGACCTGATCGTCTGCGACGAAGCCCACCGCACTACAGGTGCCACCTTTGGCGACGACGACGAAAGCAATTTCGTCAAGGTGCACGACGCCAGCTTTATCCAGGCCACCAAGCGCCTCTACATGACGGCCACGCCGCGCATCTACGGCGACAGCGCCAAGGCCAAGGCCGAAACCGACAACGTGGCGCTGTGCTCCATGGACGACCCGCAGTTGTACGGGCCAGAGCTGTACGTCATCAACTTCTCGGAAGCGGTGCGCCTGGGCCTGCTGTGCGACTACAAGGTCGTGGTGCTGGCGATTGAAGAAAGCCACGTCAGCCGCCGCATCCAGGACCTGCTCAAGAACGACAACAACGAACTGCGCGTGGACGATGCGGCCAAGATCATTGGCTGCTGGAAAGCCCTGGCCAAGCAAGGCATGCAGAACGACCTGGTGGGCGACAGCAACCCCATGAAGCGTGCCGTGGCCTTCTGCCAGGTCATCGAGCACAAGAAGGGCAGCAAGACGCACAAGGTCAGCTCCAAGCAGATTGCCGGCATGTTCCAGGCCGTGGTGGAGGCCTACCAGGCCAGCGAAACCGACCTGAGTGAAGAAGAGCGCAGCAGCCCGTCCTTCAACCTGGCCTGCGAAGCCGACCATGTGGACGGCAGCATGAGTGCCAGCGAGAAAGAGGCCCTGCTGGCATGGCTCAAAGAGGAACCTGCCGACAACACCTGCCGCGTCCTCAGCAACGTGCGCTGCCTGAGCGAAGGCGTGGACGTGCCAGCGCTGGACGCTGTGCTGTTTCTCACCCCCCGTAACTCCCAGGTGGACGTGGTGCAGTCCGTGGGCCGCGTCATGCGCAACGCCCCCGGCAAAAAGCGCGGGTATGTGGTGCTGCCCGTGGTCATCCCCGCCGGTGTGGAGCCGCACGAAGCCCTGAACGACAACCAGACCTACAAAGTGGTGTGGCAAGTGCTGCAAGCCCTGCGCTCGCACGATGACAAGTTCGACGCCCTGGTCAACAAGCTGGACCTGATTGGCCGCGACCCGGCCAAAATGGAAGTCATCGCCATCACCGACAAGGTGGACAAGAAGCCGACCAGCAAGGCCAATGGCAGCGGTGACAGTGCCAGCAAGACCCGCAAAAAGAACAAGGAT
>CAZGDZ010000476.1:0-1811 GCA_964524855.1 uncultured Macromonas sp. | reverse complement strand
CGACCGGCAGGCCAGCCGGTTGGTGGCCAAAAAAAACGCCACCCGATCGGGTGGCGTTTTGCGTTGGGGCTTTACCTGCTCAGATGTAGTACAGCTGGTAGCGGCGGCCCTGACCCATGTAGATGCTTTCCATCGGGCCGGCTTCCCATTCACTGCGTTCGTTGGTGATCGCCTGTCCCAAAGGCGCCAAAGCGTCGGTCAGGGCAGCCAGATGGGTGACATCGGCACGGTCGCGGGCTGCTTGCAGGTCGGCCATCACGCGGCTGTCTTTCTGGGCCAGGGCCAGGAAGCGAGCTTCGGCGCGGGCTTCCGCGCGGCGGCGGGCCCAGCCGTTCAGCGGCACCATCACTTGCTGGGCCAGGCGGCGGGCCGGCGTGCTCAGCAGCAGGCTGCCGGCAAACACCACCGCCCACAGCACCATCCAGGCCAACAGCAGGTGCCCGTCGGCCCAGGTGCTGACGAGTTGATCGGCCACCACGGCCAGGGCCGCTACCGAAGCGGCGAGCAGGAAGGTGACCAGCGCGCGCGGTGCTTGCGGCAGGCGGGCACGGGGAGCGGCGGCGGGGGCGGAAACGATGCGTTGAGAAGAAACGAGTGTGCTCATGAAAACCTCTATATGCTGCATTGCAACATCAATGGGGCGTATGCTAGGGCAAACCCTGATGTTTGTGTACTTTATTTTTGTTATGTCATATATTCCAGAAATGTATGAATGAGCTGAACTTCCGCACGCTGGACCTGAATTTGTTGCGGGTGTTCGACGAGGTGATGGCCGAGCGCAACCTCACCCGGGCGGCCCACAACCTGGCCACCACCCAGCCGGCCGTCAGCAACGCCCTGCGTCGCCTGCGCGACCTGGTGGGCGACGATCTGGTGCGCCGCTCGGGTTATGGCGTGGAGCCCACGCCCTTGGCACTCACGCTGTGGCCCACCGTCCGCGATGCGCTGCGGCAGTTGCGCGAGTCGCTCGCGCCCGGCGTGTTCGACCCCCTGCAGGCGCAAACCCATTTCGTGCTCGCCATGGCTGACGCCACCGCCTCCAAAATCATGCCGGGGCTGGTGAACCTGCTGGACCGCGAAGCACCGGGCGTGACAGTGCGCGTGCTGCCGCTGACCACCCGCGATCCCCGCAGCCTGCTCGACCGGGGTGGCGTGGACATGGTGATTGGCCACTTCCCGGGCGTGCTGGCCGAGCTGGGCGCCACCCACCTGCAGGAAAGTACCGCCCGCTACATGTCGCACCGGCTGTACGACGGCGAATACGTGGTGGTCATGCGCGCCGGGCACCCTTTGGCCGAGGGGCCGCTGACGCTGGACGCCTTTTGTGCCGCGCGGCATCTGCTGGTCAGCTTCTCCGGTCGCCCCTTCGGTTTTGTGGACGAAGCGCTGGCCGCCGTGTCGCGCCAGCGCCGGGTGGTGCTCACCGTCAACCAGTTCTTCACCGCTGGCCTGGTGGTGGCCTCGTCCGACCTGCTGACGGTGCTGCCGCGCCATTTCGTGGGCAGCACCGGCCGCCAGCACGAGCTGGTGCACAAACCCATCCCGCTGGACGTGCCCGCCGTGCATGTGGACATGCTGTGGCACCGCCAGTCGCACACCCTGAGCGCCCAGCGATGGATGCGCGAGGCCTTGTGGCGCACCGTGCAGGACGACCCGGAGGCCGCGCCCCAATGAGCACCCTCAAGATACAGCTGCTGAGCGACCTGCACCTGGAAGCCAACCCCGACTTCTGTGCCCAATCCCACCCCGAGGCCGACCTGCTGGTGCTGGCGGGCGACGTGGGCTCCTACCAAATGCGGGCAGACGGCACC
>CAZGDZ010000475.1:0-1819 GCA_964524855.1 uncultured Macromonas sp. | reverse complement strand
GGCACCACACCTACG
The DNA here is from genome assembly GCA_964524855.1 of uncultured Macromonas sp. Taxonomy (GTDB): domain Bacteria; phylum Pseudomonadota; class Gammaproteobacteria; order Burkholderiales; family Burkholderiaceae_C; genus CAZGDZ01. The sequence goes on along the minus strand of CAZGDZ010000475.1, from coordinate 1,804 downwards.
GCCTGCCGGTGCTCACCACCAACTGCAGCAACAACTACGGGCCCTACCACTTCCCCGAAAAGCTCATCCCGCTCATGATCGTCAACGCCCTGGCCGGCAAGCCCCTGCCGGTCTATGGCGATGGCCTGCAAGTGCGCGACTGGCTCTACGTCAAAGACCACTGCAGCGCCATCCGCCGCGTGCTGGAGGCTGGTCAACTGGGTGAAACCTACAACGTCGGCGGCTGGAACGAAAAGCCCAACATCGAGATCGTGCACACCGTCTGTGCGCTGCTCGACGAGTTGCGCCCCAAGGCCGACGGCAGCAGCTACAAAACCCAAATCACCCACGTGCCCGACCGCCCCGGCCACGACCGGCGCTACGCCATCGACGCACGCAAGATCGAGCGCGAACTGGGCTGGAAGCCCGCCGAAACCTTCGAGACCGGCATCCGCAAGACGGTGCAGTGGTACCTGGCCAACCCCGAATGGGTGCAGCATGTGCAAAGCGGCAGCTACCGGGATTGGGTGCAGCAGCAGTACGGCGCTACCGAGGGCGCTGCAGCAGCATGACTGCCCTTCGCATCCTGTTGCTGGGCAAGAACGGCCAGGTGGGCTGGGAGCTGCAACGCAGCCTGGCGCCGCTGGGTCACGTCATCGCGCTGGACCGCGAGGGCTTGACACCCCAGCAAGCCGCTCACCTGCCCGCGTGGCGGGGCCTGTCCCCGCTCGACCAGCCCTTGTGCGGTGATTTGACCGACCTGGAGGGGCTGGCCCGCACGGTGCATGCCGTGCGCCCGCACGTCATCGTCAACGCGGCCGCCTACACCGCCGTGGACAAGGCTGAGTCTGATATGGCGCTGGCCCGCCGCATCAACGCCGAAGCCCCCGGCGTGCTCGCCCAGGCCGCGCACGAGGTAGGTTCCTGGCTGGTGCACTACAGCACCGACTACGTCTTCAACGGCAGCGGCCACACCCCCTGGCAGGAAGGCGATGCCACCGGTCCGCTCAACGCCTACGGCCTCACCAAGCTCGAAGGCGAACAGCGCATCCTGAAGGCCAGCCGCCAGCACCTCATTCTGCGCACCAGTTGGGTGTATGCCGCGCGCGGCGGCAACTTCGCCAAAACCATGTTGCGCCTGGCGCGCGAGCGCGAACGCCTCACCGTCATTGACGACCAGTTTGGCGCCCCCACCGGGGCCGAGCTGATTGCCGACGTCACAGCCCACTGCATACTCCACCTGCTGCGCGCTGGCGAAGGGCAGGGCACCTACCACCTGGCTGCTGCAGGCGAAACCACGTGGCACGGCTACGCCCGGCACGTCATTGAACAAGCCCAACGACTGCAACCCGATGTCCCCTGGTCAGTCCAGTCCATCGACCCGGTGCCCACCAGCGCCTTCCCCACGCCCGCGCGCCGGCCGCTCAACTCGCGGTTGAACACGGCGCTGTTGCAAAGCACCTTTGGGCTCACCTTGCCGCCTTGGCAGCAAGGGGTGGACCGCCTGCTCCAAGAAATTTTGTGATTCCACAGGGATGGAGACAACATGACCCCACGCAAAGGCCTCATCCTCGCCGGCGGCTCCGGCACGCGGCTGCACCCGGCCACGCTGGCCATCAGCAAGCAGCTGCTGCCGGTGTACGACAAGCCCATGATCTACTACCCGCTCAGCACCCTCATGCTGGCCGGCATGCGGGATGTGCTCGTCATCAGCACCCCGCAAGACACCCCCCGCTTCCAGCAGCTGCTGGGCGACGGTAGCCAGTGGGGCATGAACCTGCAGTACGCCGTGCAACCCAGCCCCGACGGGCTGGCCCAGGCCTTC
>CAZGDZ010000474.1:0-1839 GCA_964524855.1 uncultured Macromonas sp. | reverse complement strand
CCTGGCCACCATTGCCGACACCGCGCGCGATGTGGACCAGGCCATGCGTTGGGGCTTTGGCATGCAGCAGGGCCCCTTTGAGCTGTGGCAGGAAGCTGGCTGGCTGGAGGTGGCCCAAATGATCCAGGAGGACATCGATGCAGGTAAGGCACTGTGCAATGCGCCCCTGCCCGAGTGGGTGTTCCAAGGCCCCGTGGCCGAGCGCGGTGGCGTGCACCAGCCGGAAGGTTCTTGGAACCCCACGACCGGCCAGTTCGAGGCCCCGCGCCAGTTGCCGGTGTACCAGCGCCAAGTCTTCCGCGAGCGCGTGCTCGGCGAAGCCGGCCCCGCGTTCGAGAACGCTGGCCACACCGTGTTTGAAGACGCTTGTGGACGCTGGACCAGCCCGAACTCAGCGGCGTGCTGATCGCCAGCATCAAGAGCAAGATGCACACCATTGGGCCCGGCGTGATGGCGGGGCTGGCCCAGGCGGTGGACCTGGCCGAAAAGGAATACGAAGGCGTGGTCATCTGGTCGGGTGACCAGCTTTTCAGCGTTGGGGCCGATCTGCAGGCTGTGATGCCTGCTTTCCTGGCCGCCGGGGTGTCAGCGGTGGAAGACGTGGAGGGCGAACTGCAACGCCTGATGCTGCGCCTGCGCTACGCCCAGGTGCCCACTGTGGCTGCCATCCGTGGCATGGCGCTGGGGGGTGGTTGCGAAATGCTGGTGCACTGCGCCAAGCGCGTGGCCCACATGGAAAGCTACATCGGCCTGGTGGAAGTGGGCGTGGGCCTGGTTCCGGGTGCAGGTGGTCTCACCTACATCGCCCGCCGTGCTGCCGAAAACGCTCAAACGTCCACCGGCAATGACCTGCTGCCCTTCCTGACCGAAGGCTTCAAAGCGGCGGCCATGGCCACCGTGGGTACCAGCGCATTGGAAAGCCGCAAGATCGGCTACCTGCTGGACAGCGACGTGGTGGTGCCCCACAAGGACGAACTGCTGTACGTTGCCATCCGCGAAGCCAAGGCCTTGTACACCTCTGGTTACCGGCCGCCACTCAAGCGCCTGTTCCCGGTTGCGGGGCGTTCGGGCAAGGCCACCATCCTCGGCTCGCTGGTCAACATGCGCGACGGCGGCTACATCAGCCAGTACGACTTCCACATCGCCAGCCGGATTGCCACGGTGTTGACCGGTGGCGACGTGGAAGCCGGTACCCTGGTGAGCGAAGAGTACCTGCTCAAGCTGGAGCGCGAGGCCTTCTGCGGCCTGATTGTGCAGACCAAGACCCAGGAGCGGATTCTGGCCATGCTGTCCACCGGCAAGCCCCTTCGCAATTGAAGCAACTGACCAGCCCACGAAGCGGAGCAAGACATGAAACAAGTACAAGACGCCTACATCGTTGCGGCCACCCGAACGCCCATCGGCAAGTCGCACAAAGGCTATTTCAAGCACACCCGGCCCGACGACCTCCTGGCGCACGCGCTGCGCTCGGCCCTGGCCCAGGTGCCGTCGCTGGACCCGGCCACCATCGAGGACGTGATCTGCGGTTGCGCCATTCCCGAAGCCCAGCAAGGCTTGAACGTGGCCCGCGTGGGCGCGGTGCTGGCCGGCCTGCCCAAGAGCGTGGGCGGCATCACCGTCAACCGCTTCTGCGCCTCGGGCCTCAGCGCGGTGCAGATGGCCGCCGACCGCATCCGCGTGGGCGAGTCCGACGTGATGATCGCCGCTGGTGTAGAAAGCATGAGCATGGTGCCCATGATGGGCAACACACCCAGCTTGTCGCCCAACATCTTCGCCAACACCGACAACGTGGACGACTACGGCATTGCCTACGGCATGGGCCTCACGGCCGAGCAGGTG
>CAZGDZ010000473.1:503-1847 GCA_964524855.1 uncultured Macromonas sp. | reverse complement strand
TGGCGGTGGCGTTTGCGGTGCTCAAGGACACGTCGCTGGCAGCCACCAGCGAAGACGCCTTGAAGCTGGAAGGCGCCATCATGAAGGTGGTGGACGACCAATTGGGTGCGGTGGCTCGCCCGGCCCGCGTGCGGTTTGTGAGTGTGCTGCCCAAAACGCGTTCGGGCAAGCTGCTGCGCCGGGCCATTCAAGCGGTGTGTGAAGGGCGTGACCCTGGCGATCTGACCACCATGGACGATCCCGCCGCGCTGCAGCAGATCAAGGACTTGGTCGGCTGACGCCGGCCTGACAATTCCTTGCATTCCGGTCTGCAAGCGTTATCATTTGCAGACCACGTGCAAGGGATTGTTTATATATGCAGGAAATCATCGACCCGGCGGCCGGTGTTGAAAAAGGCCGGGTGTTTGAGCTGGCCGCTGAATTGTTCGGCATTTTGGCCACGCCCATGCGCCTGCGCATACTCAGCGCCCTCTGCGACAAAGAAAAATCGGTGTCCGAATTGCTGCAGGAAATCGACACCACGCAGCCCAATCTTTCGCAGCACTTGAATTTGTTGTACCGGGCCGGTGTACTGGCCAAGCGCAAAGACGGCACCCAGGTGATTTATCGGGTGCAGAGCGAAAAGGCCGTCACGCTGTGCCGCACCGTGTGCACGCAGATCGCCATAGAAATGGACGAGCCGACCGCCATTCCGGTTGCGGACAGGCTGTCGCCGCGCGCAGCCAGTTGATACCCCTGATTGCCAAGACCCCTTGCCGCCCTACAATGGTCGCATGGGGTTTTTTCATTTCGATGGCCGGTGGGTGATGCGTGGGGCTGTAGCAGCCCTGTTGGTATCGCTCGCCGCTTGCGGCACAGCCAATTTCGGGGTCAGTGTGCCCATCGGGCGCCACACAGGTATTGGCGTTTCGGTGGGGTCTGACGGCCGCATTGGCGTTGGCGTGGGGGTGTCCGCCGGCGGCGGGACCGTCAGTGTGGGCACCTCGGGTCAGTTGCCAGCCAAGAACGACGAGCAGACTGACACCCCAGAAAAATAAGCGTTTGCCATTTCATCGCGAACGATGGCACAATGGCGGTTTGCACAGGTCCTTCCAGTCACTGTCGCATCCGCCAATCGGTCCAGCCGTGTCGCGGAAGGTTTTTTCAACCAGCTAATGTTCCCTTCAGGGGGGCGGAGGTCAGCGGACTCATGAGCGAGACGAACAGCGTCTACGTTGCTTACCAGGGCAACTCGTATCTTTTCGGCGGCAACGCGCCGTATGTCGAAGAGATGTACGAAAACTACCTGGCAGACCCCACCAGCGTGCCCGATTCCTGGCGTGCCTACTTCGACGCGCTGCAGAA
>CAZGDZ010000473.1:0-493 GCA_964524855.1 uncultured Macromonas sp. | reverse complement strand
GGACGGCACCGACGCCCGTGACGTTCCGCACCTGCCCGTCATCAACGCTTTCGCCGATCGTGCCAAGCAAGGCGTGACCCAAGTGGTCATTGCCGCTGGCGCCGATTCCGATTTGGGCCGCAAGCGCGTTTCGACACAGCAGCTGATTGCCGCTTACCGCAACGTCGGCCAACGCTGGGCCGACCTCGATCCGCTCAAGCGCACCGAGCGCCCGTCCATTCCTGAGCTGGAACCCTCGTTCTACGGCTTCAGCGACGCGGACCTGGAAACCGTTTTCAACACCAGCAACACTTTCTTCAACCGCGAAACGATGCCGTTGCGCGAGTTGCTGAATGCGTTGCGTGAAACGTACTGCGGCTCCATTGGCGCCGAGTACATGTACATCACCGACCAGACGCAGAAGCGCTGGTGGCAGGAGCGGCTGGAGAGCATTCGCAGCAAGCCCAACTTCACGGTCGAGAAAAAGCGTCACATCTTGGACCGCCTGACGGCG
>CAZGDZ010000472.1:0-1851 GCA_964524855.1 uncultured Macromonas sp. | reverse complement strand
AGCAGCGCCAGCAGGTCTTCCTCCACCAGGTGCGCGCCGCGCGCCACGTTGATGAGGTAGCCGCCCGGGCGCAGGCGACCCAGCGTATCGCGGTTGAGGATGTCTCGCGTGTCGGGGGTGAGGGGCAGCAGGTTGACCAGCACCTGGCTCTCGGCCAGGAAGGCATGCAGGCCCTCGCCCATGCCGTGGAAGGTCTGCACACCATCCAGCGACTTGGGGTTGCGGCTCCAGCCATTGACCGGGAAGTCGAAGCCCCGCAGCGCCTGCGCCACGCGCGAGCCGAGCACGCCCAGACCCATCACGCCCACGCTGAAATCCTCGCGGCGCCGGGGTTTGCGGAACGCCCATTCGCCGCGCACCTGGGCCTGCTGGTACAGGTCGAACTCGCGGAAGTGGCGGATGACGGCGTGGCACACGTATTCGGCCATCTGCACGGCCATGCCTGCGTCGTCCAGCCGCACGATCTTCAAGCCATCGGGCAGGCGAAGGCGCAGCAGGGCATCCACACCCGCACCGATGTTGAACAAAGCCTTGACGCCGGGATGCGCGTCGATGAAGGCCTGGGGCGGCGCCCAGGCCACCGCGTAGTCGGCGGGTTCATTGGGTTCACCCGTCTGCCAAAGGGTCACTTCGGCCTCAGGCAAGGCGGTCCGCAGCCCCAGCAACCAAGGCTCGGGCGAGGTGTCGGTGCAACAGAATGCAATCTTCATGCGCAATGTCGTTGGACTCAAAACGCCATACCTTACACCCCCGCACGGGCAATAACGACGGACACCCTCACACTGCCATCATCTTGAGCAACTCCGCGCCCTCGGCCACTTGATCGCCGGGGGCGTAAAGCAGCTCGGCCACGGTGCCATCCACCGGTGCGGCGATGGTGTGCTCCATCTTCATCGCTTCCATGACCGCCAGCGGCTGGCCTTTTTTCACCGCATCACCGGCCTGCACAGCGAAGGACACCACCTTGCCCGGCATGGGCGCGGTCAGGCGCCCGCCCTCAGTCGCCGTGTCGCCAGCGTGGGCCAGCAGGTCCACCTCCACCAATGGGCGTGCCCCGCGCGGCGTGAACACGTGGGCGCGCTCGCCCTGCAGGTACACAGTGGCGCGGGTGCTGTCACCGGCAAAGCTCACGTCCAAGGTCCAGGCACTCAAGTCGCCGGGCACGGCTTCCAAGGCGGCCTGGGCTGGCGCACCCGGGCGAGCCCGGAAATCCAACAGACCCACCACCGCCGCCTCGCCCTCGCCCACCGTCAGGCGCAAGCCGCCGTCGTGCAGGTAGGCGAGCGTGGCCGGAATGTGCACATCGCCATCCTCGAACGCAAAGCGGCGAGTGAACACGCCGTGGCTGCGCCAACCATCGGTCTTGCTGAAAGGGTCGATACCCTCGTGAGCGCGTTCTTGCACCAGGGTCTGCGCCACGGCCGCAGCCACCGCCAGGGGCAAACTCACCGGCTGCTGCTGGAACAGCACCGCCTGTTCGCGCGGGATGAGCGCCGTATCCAGTTGGGCATTGGCAAACGACGCGCTGCGCACCACATGACGCAGGAACTGCACGTTGGTGGCCAGCCCCACGATGTGGGTCTGCGCCAGCGCCTCGTCCAGCCGCGCCAGGGCCTGCTCGCGCGTGTCGCCGTGCACGATCAGCTTGGCCACCATGGAGTCGTAGAACGGGCTGATGGTGTCGCCTTCGCGCACGCCGTCGTCCACGCGCACATCGGCCCGGGCAAAGCTGCTGTGCACGGGCTTGCGGTACACGTTGAGCGCGCCAGTGGCGGGCAGGAACTGGTTGTCGGGGTTTTCGGCGCAGATGCGGGCCTCGATGGCGTGGCCCTGGATGCGCAAGTCTTCCTG
>CAZGDZ010000471.1:0-1856 GCA_964524855.1 uncultured Macromonas sp. | reverse complement strand
CTGGCCGACTACGACCCCAGCCGCCACCTGGCGCAACTGGCCAGCCGGCCGTTGCTGCTCTGGCATGGTGTGCGCGACGAGGTGGTGCCTTTCAACGAAAGCGCGCGCCTGCACGCCGAACTGGTGCGGCGTGGGCTCGCCCGGCAGTTGGAGTTCGTGGCCGACCCCAACGCCACACACAAGCTGCCCGTGGCGGGTGCCCAGGCCGGGGTGGATTTCCTGCGCCGCGTGCTCTGACGCGGCGGGGCCGCGTCAGGCAGCCGCTGCGGCCTCACTCAGCGTCCCCAGGGTGATGGCCATGGAACCCTGTACCGTCTCGCCGGGCGCCAGCGTCCGAGTTCCCGTGCCATGCACACCGCGCGCGTGCAGGTTGAAGCCATCGGCCACGTGGCTCACCGGTTCCACACACACATAAGGCGATTGCGCAGGGCGGTGGATGACCAATTGGTTCAGCGCACCGTTGGCCTCCAGGCGCAACCGTTCGTGGGCGGCGCCTTGCGGCGTAACGTCCAGCAAGCCCGCCCAGCCGGCATGAAACACCGTGACCTCGCCAGCGGCGAAGGCCTGGGCCTCCAGGTGCTGCGAACGCGGCACGCCCGCCCCCATGGGGGGCGTGAGCGCCAGGCAGTCGGCGTCAAAGGGCCAAGCTTTGCCGGCTTCGAACCGCAGGCCGTCGGCCGCCTGGTACGGCAGGTAAGGGTGCAGGCCAATGCCGCCAGGCATGGGGGCATCGCCCACGTTGCGCAGCGCCACGCCCACCGACAGCCGCTGCGGCGCCAACACCACGTCCAGCGTCGCCTCGAAGGCCCAAGGCCAGTGCGCGTCGGGGGTGTGGGTGTAGCGCAGCCGGGACTCGGCGCTGCGCTGCATCTCCAGCACCCAGGGGCGGCGCTGGGCGATGCCATGCAGCGTGTGCGGGCTGCCCTCGTGGGGCGCCAGTGGCCAGTCCTGGCCCGCATGGCTCAGTTGGGCGTTGCGGATGCGGCCGCTGTAGGGCACCAGTGGGTACAGCCCGCCCTTGGCCCAGTGGTTCAGGTCCACATGGTGTTCGGGGTAGGGGTGCAGCACCGTCTGGCGTTGGCCGTTGACCGCCACCAAGGTGCAGGCCGTGATGCGTCCACCCAGGGCGGGCGCCAGGCGCAGTTCGGCTTCACCGGCGCGCAGAACCAGCACCTCGCTCATCGCGTGTAGTCCACCGCCGCCCACTCGAAGTAAGGCTTCAGGTCGGCCACCAGGGCCTGGTGCAGCGGGTGAAACAGGTAAGCGTTCAGCGCTTCGGCGTCGGCTACCTCCGATTCCAGCACGTAGTCCCAACAAATGGGTCGCACCAGTTCGTTGGCGGCCACCGTCCAGTGGTTGATGACCGGAATCTCCGTGCCCAGTGCCGCCATGCGGGCCACCAGCGCGGCTTCCAGCGCTTCGTCCTTGGGCACTTCCTGCCTGCGCCGGAACAGCACGATGTGTCTCAGCATGGTTGCCCCTTTCGGTTCACGAGCCAAGCCGGTGCGTCTTGCAGTGCGACCGGGCGCAGGAAGCGGTCCACCGCGGCCCAGCCGACGGAGGTCGTTTCTGGCCGGGTGGATGAAGGGAAGGGGCCGCCGTGTTGTTGCGCCGCCGTCACGGCCACGCCGGTCGGCACACCCGCGAACAGCACACGTCCTGCCACCCGGGTGGCCGATTGCACCAGTGCCAGCACCTCGTCGGTGGCTTGGTCGGCGCCCCAGAGCGTGACGGTCAGCGAACCGTTCACAGCCTCCAGCACCGCCTGTGCATCGGCCACGCCACGGGTGCGCACCACAAGCGCGGCCGGGCCGAACACCTCTTCGTGCAGTTCGTGGGCAGCCATGAACGTGGGG
>CAZGDZ010000470.1:745-1864 GCA_964524855.1 uncultured Macromonas sp. | reverse complement strand
TGTTGCCACCGTCAGGACCTAAACCTGGTGCGTCTACCAATTTCGCCACCCGCGCGACCCTTGTGCTGCGCCGTCCCAGGGACGAGCGCAGCAAACCGGCTATTGTAATCTCACGAATGCGCGGTCAGGCGTTGCCGCAGTGCGTGCCTCGTTCACGCCCCCGCGGTCCGGGGCTGTGGGAGTTTGGGCGTGCGCCGGCGTTGCAGCGTCACGACCAAGCCCAGCAGCGCCAGGGCCGGCAGGTAGAACCATTCCTTGCGGGGCCGATCGGCAGGCACTTCCAGCGAGGTGATGCGGAAGCTCTGCTCGATGCCGAGCTTTTCGGCGGTGCTGCCGAAACGAACCGCTACCACCATAAACTCTTCGCCATTGTTCATCACCGTCAAGCCGGAATGCGCCAAGCGCGCCCGCAGGTCGCCCGCAGGGCCCAGCGGCAACAGCACGCCTTTGCGGATGTCACGACCCTCCAGGTTCATGCCCTCCACCCACACCCGCTTGCTGCCATTGACCGGCGCCTGCTCAATGGACTGGGTCATGGCCGGCCCACGGATTTCGTCGAAAGGCGGGTGGATCATGTCCATCCAGAAATTGGGGCGGAACAAGGTAAAACACACCAGCAGCAAGGCCACGGTTTCGTACCAGCGGTTGCGAGCGAAGAAATACCCTTGCGTCGCCGCGGCAAACACCAACATCGCGACCAGCGCAATCCCCACCGTCAGCACCAAATGCAGCGGGCCCGTCAGGCCGATCAGCAACAACTGAGTGTTGAAGATGAACAAAAACGGCAGGATGGCCGTGCGCATGCTGTAGTAGAACGCGGTCACGCCGGTCTTGATCGGGTCGTGTTTGGCAATGGCTGCCGCAGCAAAGGACGCCAGCCCCACCGGCGGTGTCACATCGGCCATCAGGCCGAAATAGAACACGAACAAGTGAACCGCGATCAACGGCACGATCAGCCCGCTCTGCGCGCCCAACTCCACCACCACCGGTGCCATCAGCGTGGACACCACAATGTAGTTGGCCGTGGTGGGCAAGCCCATGCCCAGGATCAGGCTGATCAAAGCCACCAGCACCAGCATGATCATCAGGTTGCCACCCGAAAGCAGCTCGACCAGCTCG
>CAZGDZ010000470.1:0-735 GCA_964524855.1 uncultured Macromonas sp. | reverse complement strand
ACGCCCGTCAGCGACACGGTGCCGACGATGATCCCGGCTGCGGCAGTGGCCACACCAATGCCAATCATGTTGCGAGCGCCGGTAATGAGGCCATCCAGCAAATCGCGCGCACCGGCCTGAACGTGCTCCTTCAGCCGATGGTCACCCCGAAATGCGCCGATGATGGGTTTCTGGGTCAACATGACGAACATCATGAACACCGTGGCCCAGAACGCCGACAGCGCGGGCGACAGCCGCTCCACCATCAGGCACCACACCAGCACCACGACGGACAAGAGGTAATGCAGGCCGGACTTGACCGTGGGACCGGTTTCGGGCAACTCGAACACGGGCTGGTTCGGGTCGTCCAGCGCCAGTTCGGGTTGGCGTGAACCTACCCACAACAAACCCAGGTAAACGCCCACCAATCCCAAGCCGATCACCGGCAGCGCGGCATCACCCAGCACCGCCTTCAGCCCGCCGATGACGTAGTAGGTCACGCCGGCCAGCACCACAAAGCCAGACACCGTCAGCAAAAAGGACACCAACCGTTGGGTGCCGGTGCTGACGGTTCGGCGGGGCAAGCCCTGCATATTGGCCTTCAGCGCCTCCAGGTGCACGATGTAGAACAGCGCCACATAGGAAATCACCGCCGGCAGGAAGGCGTGCTTCATGACTTCGACGTACGGAATGCCCACGTACTCGACCATCAGGAAAGCGGCCGCGCCCATCACAGGCGGCATGATCTGGCCGTTG
>CAZGDZ010000469.1:0-1865 GCA_964524855.1 uncultured Macromonas sp. | reverse complement strand
GAGCGTGCGCTGGCTTGCGCCTTGGGCGAGGTGTTGACCGAGCCCAAGCCCACGGTCTGGTTTGACGAGCCCCAGGGCGCATGGGCGCCCACCGCAGTGCGCCTGGACCGACGCACCCGCATGCTCTACGATGAGCAGCACGTGTTCATCAACGGCGAAGCGTTTCGCGCAGGTGGACGCGACGCCCGCTTGATGCAGCGCTTGGCCGATGATCGTCGGCTTGATGCCAAGGTGGTACAGCAAGCCAGCGAGGCGGCCCAAGCCCTGCTGGCCGACTGGTTTGAGGCGGGTTGGCTGACCCTGGAGGTGTAATTCCATGACGCAAGCAAAGGCTTGGTGTGAAGGGCGTTTTGACGGGCGCGAGGCCTTTCGCCAAGCGGTGCGAGCGGCTGTGCACCAAGCGGCGGAGGAAGGTTGGCCTTCCATGTTCTGGTGCGACCCCGATTTCAGGGATTGGCCCTTGGCCGAGCAGGCCGTGTGTGGGGATTTGCAGCGGTGGGCGCACCAAGGTGGGCAGTTGCGCATGATGGCGGCCGATTTCCGCCAGGTGCAGTCGGCACACCACCGTTTTGTGGTGTGGCGCCGGCAGTGGGATCACCGCTTTCAGGCACGGGCAACCGGTCGAAGCAAGCAAGCTGAAACTCCGTGCCTGCTGGTCGCACCCAGTGCGTGCCTCTGGCGTGCTGATCCCGTTCACGGCGGCTTTGTGATCAGCGCCGACACAGGGTTGCGCACACGCTGGCTGGAGCAACTGGAGTCTTTGTGGCAACCGGCAGCGGTGTCGTTTCCTGCGTCCACCCTGGGCTTGTGATGTCGTTTTTATGAGACGCGTGGACGCGTTGTGAAATATTTTTGAAGGTCAGGGTTAACCCGGTATTTTTCGGATTATGATTCGCCCCGATCCGGTGCGCGGCTTGTTCAACAAGGTGCATCGAATTCACTGGCGTTGCCCGTCGGGATGGCAAAACTGGTGTTATCAAATTTGGTCCCGGTTCCTATTCTCATTCGTCAAATGAACAAGTCTCTCGTGATCGCCGCTCTGATGTCGGTCGTCGTCCTGGCTGCCTGCGGTAAAAAAGAAGAAGCTGCGCCTGCTGTGGAAGCTCCGGCTCCTGTTGCAGCCCCGGCTGCTGACGCTGCTCCGGCAGCCGCTCCGGCTGATGCCGCTGCTGCTCCCGCCGCTGACGCTGCCGCTCCGGCTGCTGACGCTGCTGCTGCGCCGGCCGCTCCTGCTGAAGAGAAGAAGTAATCTCTTCTGGGCTGTCATGGCCCCTCAAAAAACCGCCTCGCGTTTGCCGGGCGGTTTTTTTTCGTCCATGTCCAGCCGTGACCCCGGGTTGGGGTCGGGTGTCAGCTTCAGTTCAGCTTTTTGACCAGCACGCGGCTGCGGCGGTCCCAGTTGTATTTGCGCTTGCGGGCCTCAGGCAGCCAGTCGGCATCCACCGGCTGGAAGCCGCGCTTGATGAACCAGTGCATGGTGCGGGTGGTCAGCACAAAAATGCTGTCCAGACCCATGTATTTGGCCCGCTGCTCGATGCGCTTGAGCACCTTTTCGCCATCGCCCTGGCCTTGCGCTTGGGGTGACACTGTCAACGCTGCCATTTCGGCGGTTCGGGCTTCCGGGTAAGCGTACAGCGCCGCGCAGGCAAAGATCACGCCGTCGTGCTCGATGATGGTGTAGTTGGCCACGTCGCGCTCGATCTCGGTGCGGCTGCGCTTGACCAGCGTGCCGTCCTTTTCGAACGGCTCGATCAGTTGCAGGATGCCGCCCACGTCGTCGGCGGTGGCTTCGCGCAGTTCCTCCAGCTTTTCGTCCACCACCATGGTGCCGATGCCATCGTGCACGTAGACCTCGAGCAGCAGCG
>CAZGDZ010000468.1:0-1868 GCA_964524855.1 uncultured Macromonas sp. | reverse complement strand
CCACCATCAGCGTGGCGCGGTGCGCTGGGACATCGTTCGTCGCCTGGCGCCCGGCATTGTGCTGGGGGCTGCCATCGCCAGCCTGGGGGTGTTCACCTGGCTCAAGGGGCAGGCGTTGGCCTTGTTCTTCGCGGTCTTCGTGGCGTTCTCGGCCACACAGATGTTGTTGGACCGCAAACCCGCACCCTCGCGCACCATGCCTGGCACGGGCGGGCAATTGGCAGCGGGTGGCACCATTGGCTTTTTGTCCGGCTTGGTGGGCGCGGGCGGCGGCTTTGTCAGCGTCCCGTTCATGACCTGGTGCAACGTGGCCATCCACAACGCGGTGGCCACCAGTGCGGCGCTGGGCTTTCCCATCGCGCTGGCCAACAGCCTGGGCTTCATCGTGGCGGGGCAATCGGTGCCGCAACTGCCGTCGGGCGCCCTGGGTTATGTGTACCTGCCAGCCTTGTTGGTGATTGCCTCGGCCAGCGTACTCATGGCGCCTTTGGGCGTCAAAGCGGCCCACGCCCTGCCCGTCAAACCACTCAAACGGATTTTTGCTTTTGTGCTCTACGGCCTGGCCCTGACCATGTTGTACAAAGGCTTGACCAGCTGAAATGCGCCCGGGCTCGGTGGGCGAGTAGGTAAAAACCCAAGCGATCGAAAAAAATGGGCGTTCTCCCTTTGAAAGCGCCCCCTTTACGTATAGGATGATGTGGTCCATAAGAGCGAAGCCCGCTCCAATGGCGTGCACTCAACCTACACAAGGATTCAACACATGGCCACTGCGAAAAAAGCACCCGCCGCTAAAGCTGCTCCCGCCGCCAAGCGCACCCCGAACGCCGCTTTCATGAAGCCGATGACCCCCAGCGCCACGCTGGCTGCCGTCGTGGGCGCCAAGCCCCTGCCGCGTACCGAAGTGACCAAAAAGGTCTGGGAATACATCAAGAAGAACAAGCTGCAAGACGACGCGAACAAGCGCATGATCAACGCGGACGCCAAGCTGAAGGACATCTTCAAGAAGCCCCAGGTTTCGATGTTCGAGATGACCAAACTGATCAGCGACCACCTGTCCTGATCACCTGGCTGCACGCCCCAACAAAAAACCCCGCTCTCGCGGGGTTTTTTGTTACCAGCCCCGAAGGGCTGGCGTCGGTCCAAGACCAGATCAGCGGATCACGGCCAGTTCAGCGCGCTGGCCACCTTTGTAGGTCATCAGCGTCAGGGCACCGTTCTTGATGTCACCCTTTTCATCGAACTCGATGTTGCCCGTCACGCCTTTGTGGCTGATAGCCTTGAGGGCCGGCAGGTACACGGCCGGGTCAGCCGAGTTGGCGCTCACCATGGCCTTGGCCATAACTTGAACCGCGTCGTAAACGTACGGTGCGTACACTTGCACGTCGGCATTGAACTTGGCCTTGAAGTCGGCGCGGAACTTATCCATGCCAGCCTTTTGTTCACCTTCGACACCACCGGCTTCGGCGCAGAACACCATGTCATCGGCCAGGGCGTCACCGGCCAGCTTAGGCAGTTCGCTGGAGCAGATACCGTCGCCACCCATGAACTTGGCGTTGATGCCCAGTTGCTTCATCTGGCGAATCATCGGGCCGGCCACGGCGTCCATACCACCGAAGAACACCACGTCGGGGCGCTTGGCCTTCAGACTGGTCAGGATGGCGTTGAAGTCGGTCGCCTTGTCGTTGGTGAACTCACGGCCCACCACTTCGCCACCAGCGGCTTTCACGCCTTTTTCGAACTCGTCAGCCACGCCCTGGCCGTAAGCGGTGCGGTCGTCGATCACGGCCACTTTCTTGGCAGCCAAGGTCTCGACAGCGTACTTGCCCAGCGTGCCGCCCAGGTGCACGTCGTCAGCCACCATGCGGAAG
>CAZGDZ010000467.1:1602-1872 GCA_964524855.1 uncultured Macromonas sp. | reverse complement strand
TCCACCTGCAATTGCGGTGCTGGTTCCAGTCCGTCGGGTCGAACCTGCGTCAACACCTTGCTTTGCGACGCCATGCCCAGCAACTGGTTGCGCGCGGCCATCAAGGCCTCAAAACCCTGGTCGCCCCGGTCTTGCAGGCGCAGGCTGAAGCCGGACGCGCTGCCCAGTTCCGGGATGGGCGGCGGGCTCAACGGAAAGATGAACGCATCGCGAATGCCCATGAGCGCACCGAAGGCCACCCCGTGTTCCAGGCCTTCCAGGCGCACGAAG
>CAZGDZ010000467.1:0-1592 GCA_964524855.1 uncultured Macromonas sp. | reverse complement strand
CCATGAGCGCACCGAAGGCCCGTCCGGCCAGCGCTTGCGCGCTGCTGCCCGGGTCTTGGCGTTCGGCCCAGTCCTTCAGCGTCACGAACGCCAGTGCGGCATTCTGCCCCTGGCCCGAGAAGCTGAAGCCCAGCACGCCCACCATGCTGTCCACTTCGGGTTGCTTCAGCATGAAGGCTTCCACCTGCTCCATCACCGCTTGGGTGCGTTCCTGGGTGGCGCCAGGCGGCAGTTGCACGTTCACCAGCAGGTTGCCTTGGTCTTCTTGCGGCAGGAAGGACGCTGGCAGGCGTTGGAACAGCACCACCGCCGCGCCCACCACGGCCACGTAGATCACCAACGTGCGGCCCGATTGGCGCAACAGGCGTGCCAGCCAGCCCTCGTAGCGTTTGGCGGTGCTGGAAAAGCCCCGGTTGAACCAGCCGAAGAACCCAGTCTTGGCGTGGTGGTGACCGGCTTCCACCGGTTTGAGCAGCGAGGCGCACAGCGCGGGTGTCAGCGACAGTGCGAAGAAGGCGGAGAAGCCGATGGACACCGCCATCACCGTAGCGAACTGGCGGTAAATGTTGCCGACCGAGCCGCTGAAAAAGGCCAGCGGCACGAACACCGACACCAGCACCACGGTGATGCCGACGATGGCGCCCGAAATCTGGCGCATCGCCTTGTGCGTGGCCTCGCGCGGCGGCAGGCCTTCCTCGCTCATGATGCGTTCCACGTTCTCCACCACCACGATGGCGTCGTCCACCACGATGCCGATCACCAGCACCATGCCGAACATCGTCAGCACGTTGATGGAAAAGCCCAGCGCCAACAGCGTGGCAAAGGTGCCCAGCAGCGCAATCGGTACCACGATGGTGGGAATGACGGTGTAGCGCCAGTTCTGCAGGAACAGGAACATCACCACAAACACCAACAGCACCGCCTCGATCAGGGTGACCACCACCTTTTCGATCGAAATCTTGACGAAGCGCGAGCTGTCGTAAGGGATGCTCCAGCTCATGCCTTCCGGGAAGTAGGCTTCCAGTGCCTGCATTTTGTCGCGCACCGCCTGTGCGGTGGCCAACGCGTTGCCGCTGGGGGACAGTTGAACGCCAATACCGACGGATGGTTGGCCGTTCAGCCGCGCGCTGGTGGCGTAGAGCTGCCCGCCCAGTTCGACTCGCGCCACGTCTTTCAGGCGCACGGTGGAGCCGTCGATGTTGGCGCGCAGCAGCAGGCGCTCGAACGCCTCCACCGACGACAACTGCCCCTGCACCACCACCGTGGCGGCGATGCCTTGGCCCGCCACGTTGGGCAGGGCGCCAATTTCACCGGCCGACACCTGCAGGTTCTGCGCCCGGATCGCGGCGGTCACGTCGGCCGCGTTCAGGCCGTAGCCTTGCAGCTTGGCCGGATCGATCCACACCCGCATCGCGCGTTCGGTGCCGAACAGTTGGGCTTGGCCCACACCGGTCACCCGTTGAATTTCGGGCAGCACGTTGCGCGCGGCGTAGTCGCCCAGGCGCACCGGGTCCCAGTCGGGGTTGCTGGAGCTCAGGATGGTGAAGAGCAGGAAGTTGGCGCGCGCCTTGTCCACGCGCACGCCCTGCTGC
>CAZGDZ010000466.1:0-1879 GCA_964524855.1 uncultured Macromonas sp. | reverse complement strand
AACGCCCCGGTGATGCAGAAAATCCCGACCGACGAGCAACCCACCAGCGTCTGCGCCCTGCCGCTGTACCACATCTTCGCTTTCACGGTGAACATGATGCTGAGCCTTCGCACCGGGGGCAAGACGCTGCTCATCCCCAACCCGCGCGACCTGCCAGCGGTGCTCAAAATCCTGAGTCAGCACACCTTTCACAGCTTTCCAGCGGTCAACACCTTGTTCAACGCCTTGTTGAGCCACCCGGATTTCGACACCGTCAACTGGCGCAACCTCAAGGTGTCGATCGGTGGCGGCATGGCGGTGCAGGCGGTGGTGGCCAAGCGCTGGCTGGAGCGCACCGGTTGCCCCATTTGCGAAGGCTATGGCCTGTCGGAAACCAGCCCTTCGGCCAGGTGCAACCCGGTCACCAACACCGAATTCACCGGCACCATCGGCGTGCCCTTGCCCAGCACCCGCATGAAGTGCATTGACGACGAGGGTGAAGAGGTTCCGCCCGGGCGTCCCGGCGAAATCGCCATCCAGGGCCCACAGCTGATGGCCGGCTACTGGCAGCGGCCGGACGAAACCGCCAAGGTCATGACCGCCGACGGCTGGTTCAAGACCGGCGACATCGGCGTGATGGACGAGCGCGGCTACTTCAAGATCGTGGACCGCAAGAAGGACATGATCCTGATCAGCGGCTTCAACGTCTACCCCAACGAGGTGGAGGAGGTGGTGGCCGAAATGGAGGGCGTGCTGGAGTGCGCGGTGGTGGGCATCCCTGACGAACATTCGGGCGAAGCGGTGAAGTTGATCATCGTCAAGAAAGACCCCGCCCTGAGCGAGCAACATGTGCGAGACTATTGCAAAGCCGCCTTGACCGGGTACAAGCAGCCCAAGGTGATCGAGTTTCGCGCCGAGTTGCCCAAAACCCCGGTGGGCAAAATTTTGCGCCGGGAATTGCGCGACAAAACCTAGCCGGAGCCACGCACATGGGCCAACGCATTGCCGTCATCAGCGCCGTTCGCGAAGAGCTGGCCGAAATCCTCCACCTCATGCCTGACGAGCAGCCCGTGTGTTCGGGCGGGCGGGAGTTCTGGCAAGGCCACCTGCAGCAGCACGCGGTGGTGGCGGTGCTCTCGGTCTTCGGCAAGGTGGCGGCTGCGGCCACCGCCACCGCCCTGATGGAGCGGTTCCAACCCCAACAGGTCATTTTCACCGGCGTGGCGGGCGGTTTGGCGCCCGGGGTGGAGGTGGGCGACATCGTGGTGGGCAGCACGTACTTGCAGCATGACCTGGACGCGTCGCCCATCGTGCCGCGCTGGGAGGTGCCGGGTTATGGCCGATCGCGCTTTGCTGCCGACCTGGCTTTGGCCCAGGTGCTGCACGAGGCCGCCAAGGACGCCGTGACCTGGCTGCCCAAGCTGGTGGATGAGCCCACGCTGCGCTCCTTCGGTTTGCATTCACCCAGTGTGCACCGGGGCGAAATCGTCACCGGTGACCGCTTCGTGGCCACCAGCGCCGAAAGCGCGGCGTTGCGTGCAGCGTTGCCCGAAGCGCTGGCGGTGGACATGGAAAGCGCGGCCGTGGCCCAGGTCTGCGCCGACTACGGCGTGCCGTTCGCGGCCGTGCGCACCATCTCGGACCGGGCCGACGACGAGGCCCATGTCGATTTTCAGCACTTCTTGCAGCAGGTCGCACGCCATTACAGCGGGCGCATCGTGCGCAAGGCACTCAACCTGTTGTGAGGGAGTGGGTGCTTACTTCAGCCAGCCACGCTTGCGGAAGTACACCATCGGCACCACGGCCGACAGCACCATCAGCGTGATCGCGAACGGATAGCCCAGCTTCCATTCCAGTTCGGGCATGAACTGGAAATTCATGCCATAGCTGCTGGCCACCA
>CAZGDZ010000465.1:0-1896 GCA_964524855.1 uncultured Macromonas sp. | reverse complement strand
TGGTGAAAGCCGGTTCCGGCCTGGCCACCTTCGGCAATCCCACCAGCGCAGGCGTGCCACCCGAGGTGGTGCAGCACACCCTGGTGCTGGAGTACAACCACATCGAACAACTGGAAGCGGCCTTTGCCGAGCACGGCGCCGACATCGCTTGCTTGATGATCGAGCCCATCGCCGGCAACATGAACTTCGTGCGGGCCAGCGTGCCCTTCATGAAGCGCTGCCGCGAGCTGTGCACCCACCACGGTGCCCTGCTGGCCTTTGACGAGGTGATGACTGGCTTCCGTGTCGCCCTGGGCAGCGCCCAGAGCGTTTACGCGCAACTGATCCCGGGCTTCGAGCCCGACATGACGGTGATGGGCAAAGTGATCGGCGGCGGCATGCCGCTGGCAGCTTTCGGCGCCAAGCGCGCGGTGATGGAGCAGCTGGCCCCGCTGGGCGGCGTGTACCAAGCCGGCACCCTCAGCGGCAACCCGGTTGCCACCGCCTGTGGCTTGGCCACGCTGAAAGAAATCCAGAAACCGGGCTTCTTTGAGGGACTGTCGGCCCGCACCCAGCAGCTCACCGTCGGTCTGCAGGGCGCCGCCGATGCCGCCGGCCTGCCCTTCGCCACCGACAGCCAGGGTGGCATGTTCGGCTTCTTCCTGATGGACACGCTGCCGCAGAACTACGCGACGGTGATGACAACCGACGGTCCGCGCTTCAACCAGTTCTTCCACGGCATGCTGGACCGTGGCGTGTACTTCGCGCCCGCACTGTACGAAGCGGGCTTTGTGAGCGCAGCGCACTCCGAGGCGGACGTGGCCGCCACTGTGGCGGCTGCACGCGAGGTGTTCGCTACGCTGTAAGCGGCATCAAGCCGCCACCGGCTCCAGCAGGCGCGCCAACAACGCGCCTTCGACCGGCCCGCCCAGCGGCACGAACACCCGTACCGGGTTGCCTTGTGCGACCTGCACCGGCTCGCCATCCAGGTTCTGCATGGCATCCAGCTGCACCACACGGTTGCCGCTGGGGTGAATCACCTCGATGCGGTCGCCCACGGCAAAGCGGTTCTTGGTTTCCACCTCGGCCCAGCCGTCGGCACGCACACTGCACACCTCGCCCACAAAGTGGCTGCGGTGCAGTTCGGAATGGCCGCTGATGTAGTTCTGGTAATCCTGCGCCGGGCGGCGCTCCAGCAGGCCGCCGGTGTAGCCCCGGTTGGCCAGACCTTCCAGCTCCATCAGCAGGGCCGGGTTGAAGGGGCGGCCCGCCATGGCGTCGTCGATGGCGCGGCGGTACACCTGCGCCGTGCGCGCCACGTAGTACAGGCTTTTGGTGCGCCCCTCGATCTTGAGGGAGTCGATCCCGATCTTGGCCAGCCGCTCCACGTGCTCCACCGCGCGCAAGTCCTTGCTGTTCATGATGTAGGTGCCGTGCTCGTCTTCCATGATGGGCATCAGCTCGCCGGGGCGGCCCTTTTCCTCGATCAGGTAGACGCGGTCCGCTGCCGGGTGGCGCCGGCCGCCGCCGCAGGTGGAAAACGCGGTTTCGGCTTCGGTGCGCGCTTCGGCAAAGTTGAAGTCCGAACCCATGCGTTCCACCGGCACGGCTTCGCCGGTCACGGCGTCGTCGGTGGCGGCCTGAGTGCCGTACTCCCAACGGCAGGCGTTGGTGCAGGTGCCCTGGTTGGGGTCACGCCGGTTGAAGTAACCGCTCAGCAGGCAACGCCCGGAATAGGCAATGCACAGCGCGCCGTGCACTAACACCTCCAGCTCCATGTCCGGGCATTCGTTGCGGATGGCCTCCACCTCGTCCAGGCTGAGTTCACGAGACAGGATGATGCGCGTGACGCCCACCTTCTGCCAGAACTTCACGGTGGCCCAGTCGCGTTCCCACTTCTTGCGCCACACAAACGGC
>CAZGDZ010000464.1:0-1896 GCA_964524855.1 uncultured Macromonas sp. | reverse complement strand
CCCGCACCGACGAAGCCGCTGTGGCTTGAGCACAAGCAGCACAAAGAGGAGACACACACATGAATAAGCACCTTTGTGCATGGGCCGTCTTGACCGCGTTGGGCAGCAGCACCGTCGTTATGGCGCAAGACGCGGCCGATGGCATTGCCAAATACCGAGAAATGTTGCAAGACGGCAACCCAGCAGAACTGTTCGAGGCAAAAGGCGAAGACCTGTGGAAGCAAAAGCGTGGACCCAAAGCAGCATCGCTGGAACAGTGCGATCTGGGTCTAGGCCCGGGCGTGGTGAAGGGCGCCTTCGTGACGCTGCCGCGCTACTTCATGGACACCGGGCGGGTGCAGGATCTGGAAAGCCGGCTGCTGACCTGCATGGAAACCTTGCAAGGCATCGACGTGAAAAAGGAGGTCTCGGCGCGGGGTTTTGGCCGGGGAGAAACGGCGAACGTGGTGGCTCTGGCCACCTGGATCGCGGCCGAGTCTAAAGGTTTGCGCTTCAACCTGCCCCAAGCCGCGCAGGCCGAGCGGGACATGTACCAGGTGGGCAAGCGCTTGTTCTTCATGCGCGGCGGACCGCACGACTTCTCATGTGCGTCCTGCCATGGTGACGATGGCAAACGGATACGCCTGCAGGAGTTGCCCAACCTGACCAAGAACCCGGGTGATGGCGTGGGGTTTGCTGCGTGGCCGGCGTATCGCGTTTCGAACGGTCAAATGTGGAGCATGCAGCACCGCCTGAACGACTGCTACCGGCAGCAGCGTTTCCCCGAGCCCACCTTCGCCAGCGATGTGACGATTGCGCTGGGGGTGTACATGGGCGTGAACGCCCAAGGGGCCGAGTCGATCGTCCCGGCCATCAAGCGCTGATAGGAGATTGAAAATGAGAAAAACGAAAATTGCAGCTTTGACCGTTTTAGCGTCAGTGGGGTTGTCGGCCTGTTCCACGGGTGGCAAACAAACCGCAGATTACGACAAGATGACGGCCGATATTGTCAAGGCGTCGTTCCTTGACCGAGGCATCGCCAAGGTGGACCGGCTGGAGCAGGACGCTGCCAACCAAGCCTGTGCCGCAGCCGATGTGGCTGGTGTGGACCTCGCCGTCGTCAGGGTGGGCGCGTTCTCTGGCGATGAACCGGTCGTCAGCGGTTCGGGGGTGGCGATGGGTTCGTACCCAGCCAAGGACATCGAGGCAGCCGAAATGAAGACCATCCGCTGGCCGGCCAATGGCCAGTTTTTGGGTGATTGGAAAGAGGGCGAAAAGATCGCCCAGAGTGGTCGGGGGCTGACGTGGTCGGACAAGGCCACCGATGTGAATGGCGGCAACTGCTACAACTGCCACCAGATCAGCAAGGAGGAAATTTCCTTCGGTACTTTGGGGCCCAGCCTGTACCACTATGGCAAGCTGCGCGGCGTGACCAACCCGAACAGCCCTGAAGCCAAGGCGATCGTGGAGTACACCTGGGGCAAGTTGTGGAATTCGCGGGCTTATAACGCGTGCTCTCAAATGCCGCGCGTGGGCCACAAAGGCATCTTGAACGAGCAGCAGTTGAAAGACGTGATGGCTCTGTTGCTCGACCCGAATTCACCGATCAACAAGTGATGGGGTGATGGGCGTCTGGCCTCCCACGCAGGGTCAGACGCCCAGATGCTGCTCCAGCAGGTGCGGCTGCGACACCAAGGCCTGCGAGGTGCCTTCAAAAACCACCTGGCCCTTCACCAGAATGACGTTGCGGTCGGTGATCTGGGTGACGTGCTTCCAGTTTTTGTCCACGATCACACTGCTGATGCCGCTGTCCCGAATCAATGCGCAGATGCGCCAAATTTCGCGCGCAATCAACGGGGCCAGCCCCTCGGTGGCCTCGTCCAGAATCAGCAGGTCCGGGTTGGTCATCAAGGCGCG
>CAZGDZ010000463.1:0-1904 GCA_964524855.1 uncultured Macromonas sp. | reverse complement strand
AAACTGGCCGGGTTAACCCTCAATGAGTCACTTAGGCGTCTGAAATTATTTCAAACGTCAAGCGTTGGCCGCGACGATTTTCAAAGACGCACCAACTTGGATCAAAGACGCATAGCGTTCACGCACACTGCGCTCAATGCCTGCAGCATCCAGGCCCAGCATGGACAACAGTTTGGCCGGATCACCGTGTTCAATGAAACGGTCTGGCAGGCCCAGTGTCAGCACCGGCAAAGTCAGGCCTCCGGCCTGCAGCGCTTCCAGCACTGCGCTGCCAGCACCACCGGCCAACGCGCCCTCTTCCACCGTCACCAAGGCGTCGTGGCTGGCGGCCAGCTGGCGCAGCAGCGCCACGTCCAACGGTTTGGCCCAGCGCATGTTGGCCACGGTCGCATTCAACGCATCACCAGCTTGCAACGCCGGGTACAGCAAGGTGCCAAAAGCCAGGATGGCCACGCCCTTACCTTGTCGCCGCACTTCGCCTTGGGCGAACGGCAGGCCGTCCAGACTCTGCGGCAGCGCCACCCCAGCGCCCGTACCGCGCGGGTAGCGGACGGCCACCGGTTGGTTCTGGGCGTAAGCGGTGCTGAGCAATTGGTAGCACTCGGCCTCATCGGCGGGGCAGGCAATCGCCATGTTGGGGATGCAACGCAGGAACGGAATGTCATACACCCCGGCGTGGGTGGGCCCATCGGCACCCACAATGCCAGCGCGGTCCAGCGCAAACACCACCGGCAGGTTTTGCAGCGCCACGTCGTGTACCAGTTGGTCGTAAGCGCGCTGCAAAAAGGTGGAATAAATGGCCACCACGGGCTTCACACCCTCGCAAGCCAAGCCGCCGGCAAAGGTCACCGCATGTTGCTCGGCAATGCCAACGTCGTGGTAACGGTCGGGGAATTTCTGGTGAAACTCCACCATGCCCGAGCCTTCGCGCATGGCGGGGGTGATGCCCACCAACCGGCTGTCGGCGGCGGCCATGTCGCACAGCCAACGGCCAAACACATGGCTGAATGTGGGCTTGGGCGGGGTGGCGGGCTGTTGCAAACCCACCTGCGGGTCGAACTTGCCGGGGCCGTGGTAAGCGATAGGGTCGGCCTCGGCCAACTTGTAGCCCTGGCCCTTTTTGGTGACCACGTGCAAGAACTGCGGACCGTCCAGCTGGCGAATGTTCTCCAGCGTCGGGATCAGGCTCTCCAGGTCGTGCCCATCGATGGGGCCGATGTAGTTAAAGCCGAACTTCTCGAACAACGTGGCGGGCACCACCATGCCTTTGGCGTGTTCCTCCAGCCGCTTGGCCAGTTCAAACAGGGGCGGCGCCACGCTCAACACCTGTTTGCCCACCTGCTTGGCCGCCGAGTAAAAACGCCCACTCATCAGCTGCGCCAGGTAGCGGTTCAACGCGCCCACCGGCGGGCTGATCGACATGTCGTTGTCGTTCAGGATGACCAACAAGCGCGAATCACTGACACCCGCATTGTTCAGGGCCTCAAACGCCATGCCAGCGGTCATGGCCCCATCGCCAATCACCGCAATGGCGTGGCGGTGCTCGCCCTTTTGGCGCGCGGCCATGGCCATGCCCAGCGCGGCCGAAATGCTGGTGGACGAGTGCGCGGTGCCAAAGGCGTCGTAGGGGCTTTCGGATCGCACCGGAAAGCCGCTGACACCGCCGAGCTGGCGCAGCGTGTCCATGCGGTCGCGCCGCCCCGACGGGTGCACCCGGATCGCCGTCGGTGAGCGGCTGCCCGCGGAGGTGTCAGCGGTTCCCACCCGGATCCGGTTCGTCCGCGGCACGCAGGGCCTCGACCACCTCCTCGACGGCCAGCTCCGCGGCACGCAGCCGGTCCCGGCAGATCCCCACCAGTGCCGCACCTCGGGCGACCTTGGCGCCGAGCGCGTCGACGCCGACG
>CAZGDZ010000462.1:1192-1906 GCA_964524855.1 uncultured Macromonas sp. | reverse complement strand
AGCGGTCTGGCCTGGTCGGGCCGCGGCAGCATCAAGCGCGTGGACGTGAGCGTCGACGGTGGGCGCAACTGGCGCACCGCGCGCCTCGAAGGCCCCGTGCTGCCCAAGGCGCTGACGCGTTTCAACATCGACTGGGTGTGGGACGGCAAGCCCGCGATTTTGCAAAGCCGCGCCATCGACAGCACCGGTTACGTGCAACCCAAGATCAACCAGTTGCGCGCGGTGCGCGGCACCCGTTCGGTGTACCACCAGAACGCGATCCAGAGTTGGTTGGTGTCGGAAAACGGTGAAGTCTCCAACGTGCAGGTGTACTGATGAAGATGCTCTTTCAACCCACCCTCCAGGCCGTGGCGCTGACGGCGGCGTTGGCCGTGCTGGGTACCGGCGTGGCTTATGCGCAGAACAAACCCTGGCACGAGATTGGCCGCAACGCGACGCCGGCCGAAGTGAAGGCCTGGGACATCGATGTTCGCCCCGATTTCAAAGGGCTGCCCCAAGGCGCGGGTTCGGTGACGTTGGGCGAAGAGGTTTGGGAGGCCAAGTGCGCGTCTTGCCACGGCACCTTTGGCGAGTCCAACGAGGTGTTCACGCCCATCGTGGGCGGCACGACCACGGCCGACATCCAGCGCGGGCGGGTGAAAAACCTGGAGGCGGGCTCCAGCTTCCCGCAGAAGACCACGATGATGAAGGTGGCCACGGTGTCCACGCTGTGGG
>CAZGDZ010000462.1:0-1182 GCA_964524855.1 uncultured Macromonas sp. | reverse complement strand
ATGCCTTGGAACGCGCCCAAAACGCTGAAGACGGATGAGGTTTATGGCGTGGTGGCTTACATCCTGAACCTAGCCGAGGTGGTGCCGGCCGACTTCGTGCTGAGCCACCAGAACATCGCCGAAGTGCAGCAGCGCATGCCCAACCGAAACGGCATGGTGTTTTACGAGCCCTTGTGGCGTGCCGATGGCAAAGGCGATGTCAAGAACGTGGCCTGCATGAAGGACTGCCCGACCGACGCCAAGATTCGATCCTCGCTGCCCGGCTTTGCGCGCGACGCGCACGGCAACATCCAGGAGCAAAACCGGGTGATTGGCCCGGTGCGCGGCGCCGACACCACCAAGCCCGCGCCCACCGCCCCTTTGACGCAAAAGGTGGCGGGTGCGGCCACCGTGGTGGCAGCACCCGCCAGCGCGGGCAGCGAGGCCAAGGCGTTGCTCAACAGCCATTCCTGCACCGCGTGCCACGGCATCAACAGCAAAATTGTCGGCCCGGGGTTCAATGAAGTCGCTGCCAAGCACAAGGACAAAGCCGGCCTGCAAGCCTATTTGGTTGAAAAGATCAAAAATGGCGGCGCTGGCGTGTATGGCGCCATCCCCATGCCGCCGCAGCCCCAGCTCAGCGATGCCGATGCGCAAGCCATTGCTGCCTGGATTGCGGGCGGCGCCAAGTAAACCCCGTTTCATCCCACCCAGGAGATCACATGACCCTTCATCATCCGGCCCTGGCCGGCTTCATCGTCGCCGTGGCCACCCTGACCGCTGGTACCGCCCATGCTGCCGTGGACGGTGCCGCCGCCAAAGCCCTGGCCACCAAGAGCGCCTGCATGGCCTGCCATGCCGTGGACAAAAAATTGGTTGGTCCGGCCTACAAAGACGTGGCCACCAAGTACAAGGGTATGGCCGCCGACAAGTTGGCCGCCTCCATCAAGGCCGGTGGTTCGGGCAAATGGGGCCCGGTGCCCATGCCCGCCCAGGCCGCCCTGAGCGACGCCGACGCCAAGGTGCTGGCCGCCTGGATTCTGGCCGGCGCGCCCGACAAATGAACCCACGGGTTCCCCCGGGCATCCAACTTATTTCCACAGGAGTCTGACATGAATCAGAAACGCCGCACCGTGCTGCAACAAACGGGCGCGATGGCCACCTTGCTGTCGCTGGGCATCGTGACGGCCCAGCAGGCCCACG
>CAZGDZ010000461.1:0-1912 GCA_964524855.1 uncultured Macromonas sp. | reverse complement strand
ACCAGCGGCAGATCGTACCCCGGGGCAGTGAAGGTGGGCACCTGCAAGCGCGCCAGTTTGTCAGGCGTGTCCTTGGCGCTGTGGGTGCCCACGGCCACCGTCAGACTGGCCTGGGCGACACAGGGCAGTTGCAGGGCGAAACTACCACTGGCTTCGATCAGCTCGCGGGTGCGGGTGGCTTTGTCCAACACTACGGTCACTTTGGGCGCTTCGCCGAAGTCGAGCACACAGGCCCACGCGGCCGCCATCACGCCGTCCACGCCACCATGCCGGGCCGAGACCAGCACCGTGGGGCCATGGTTCATCAGGCGGTAGCACTTCTCCAGAGGCACGGGGGTGAAGTGATCGGGGCAGGTGTGGGTGGATGGCATGCCACAAACTGTAGCGAATATCGAAGGCTTCAGGCGGCACTGCCGCGGGTGCGGCCATTCCATCCAGGCACGGCGCAGTTCATCCGAATGCCGCTTAACCGGCCATCTCCACCACCAACGCCTTCGCCGGTACCGTATCTCCGTGCTTGACGTGGATGTGCGTCACCGTGCCCTCACGCTCCGCACACACCAGGCTCTCCATCTTCATCGCCTCGATGGACAGCAGCACATCGCCCTTGCCCACCCGCTGTCCGGCCTTGACTGCCACGCGCGTGACCGTGCCCGGCATGGGTGACGCGATGTGGTTGGGGTTGCCCTCATCCGCCGTCTTGAGCGCCTTGCCGTTTGCTTTTGCGCCTGCCAAGGGCACGCGGATCAAGCGCGGCTGCCCGTTGAGCTCGAAGAACAGGCGGCACTGGCCCTCGTCATCCGCCGGGGTGCGCCCTTCGATCTTGACGATGAGCGTCTTGCCCGGCTCGATCTCGACCGCAATCTCCTCGTGGTCCTGCAGCCCGTAAAAGTAAGCGGGCGTCGGAATGCCTGACACGTCCCCGTACTGGCTGCGGTGCCTGGCGTACGCCTGGAACACCTTGGGGTACATCAGGTAAGACGCCAGGTCCTGGTCGTTGATGGTGTGGCCGGTGAGTTTTTTGGCCTTCTCGCGCTCGGCCTCCAGGTCCACCGCCGGCAAGTGCTCACCAGGCCGGCCCTGTTGGGGTGCCTGCCCCTTGAGCACCTTCTTCTGCAAGGCCACAGGGAAGCCGTCAGCCGGGAAACCCAATTCGCCGCGCATGAGCTGCACCACCGATTCGGGGAAGGCAATCTCCTTGTCGGGGTCGGTGATGTCGGCAGGCGTCAGGTCGCTGGCGACCATGAAGAGCGCCATGTCCCCCACCACCTTGGAGGTGGGCGTGACCTTGACGATGTCGCCGAACAACAGGTTGACCTCGGCGTAAGCCTCGGCGATGTCAGGCCAGCGGTGCTCCAGCCCCATCGAACGCGCCTGCTCCCTGAGGTTGGTGTACTGACCGCCGGGCATCTCGTGGCGGTAGACGTCCGAGGTGCCGCAGCGGATCTCGCTCTCGAAGGGGGCGTAGTAGCGCCGCACGCCCTCCCAGTAGTGCGACAGGCTGCGCATCGCACCCTGGTCGATCTGGGTGTCGCGGGGTGAGCCCTCCAGCGCGGCGACGATGCTGCCCAGGTTGGGTTGCGAGGTCAGGCCGCTCATGGCATCCAACGCGCCGTCAACGATGTCGCAGCCAGCTTCGATGGCAGCCAGGACGCTCGCGCCCGACAGCCCGCTGGTGTCGTGGGTGTGGAAGTGGATGGGCAGCCCGGTCTCTTCCTTGAGCGCCTTGACCAGGGCCGCAGCCGCGCGGGGGCGGCAGACCCCGGCCATGTCCTTGATGGCGAGGATATGGGCCCCTGCCTTCTCCAGTTCCTTGGCCATCTTCACGTAGTAGGCCAGGTTGTATTTGCCACGCTGGGCATCGAACAGGTCGCCGGTGTAGCAGATGGCGGCTTCGCACAGGGCGCCGCTT
>CAZGDZ010000460.1:0-1914 GCA_964524855.1 uncultured Macromonas sp. | reverse complement strand
ACCTGCCTCTACCACCCGCAGGCCAAGAGCTTCCTGATCACGGAAGCCGTGCGCGGCGAAGGCGGCCTGCTCAAGCTACCCCCGGCGCTGGGCGGCACACGCTTCATGCCAGACCACGACGAGCGCGCAGAGCTGGCTCCGCGCGACGTGGTGGCCCGCGCGATCGACTTCGAGATGAAGCGGCACGGCATCGACAGCGTACACCTCGACATCTCGCACCAGAGTCCGGCCTTCCTGCAGGAACATTTCCCCAACATCCTGGCGCGCTGTGCCGAACTGGGCATCGACATCACGCACGAACCCATCCCCGTGGTGCCTGCGGCGCACTACACCTGCGGTGGCGTCATGACCGACCTGCGCGCGCGCACCGACCTGCCCGGCCTCTACGCCGTGGGCGAGACCACCTACACCGGCCTGCACGGTGCCAACCGGCTGGCCAGCAACTCGCTGCTGGAGTGCATGGTGTTCGCCCGGGCAGCCGTGGCCGACATCCTGGCGCAGCCCGCCGCCGCCATGCCACCCATTCAGCCGTGGGACGACAGCCGCGTCATCGACGCCGACGAACACGTCGTCATTTCGCACAACTGGGACGAACTGCGCCGCTTCATGTGGGACTACGTGGGCATCGTGCGCACCGACAAGCGGCTGGAGCGCGCCGCCCACCGCATCGCGCTGCTCAAGGCCGAGATTCAGGAGTTCTACAAGAGCTTCCACGTCACGCGCGACCTGCTGGAACTGCGCAACCTGGTGGAAGTGGCCGACCTGATCGTGCGCTGCGCCCAGGCCCGCCGGGAAAGCCGGGGCCTGCACTTCAGCCGCGACCACACCGGCCTGCTGCCCGAAGCGCTGCCCACGGTACTGGACCCGAACGCGGCCTGAAGCGCTCGGGGGCGCTTACAGCACCGCGTAGCGCCCCGGCTTGTGGTTGATGGCGATGAACAGGTTCATCACCACCGCCGCCAGCACCGACCAGGCCACACGCTCCGGCTCCACCACCGTGAGCGCCAGCAGCACAATGGTGCAGTCGATACCCATCTGCACCTTGCCGGCGCGCCAGCCTTTGGCCTGCTGCAGGTACAAGCTGATGATGGTGGCACCGCCCAAACTGGCCCGGTGCCGCGCTAGGAACAGACAACCCGAACCCAGCAGCAAACCGCCCAGCACGGCGGCATAGGCCGGATGCAGCCGCTCAATGGCGAACAACTGCGGCGACCACTGCGTCAGCGCCGACAGCAGCGTGATGGCCAAAAAGGTCTTGAGCGTGAACTCGCGCCCCATGCGGCGCCAGGCAAACCAGTAGAACGGCAGGTTGATGAGAAAGAACCATTGCCCCAACCCCCATCCGGTCGCGTAGTGCAACACGAACGCCGCACCCGCCGTGCCGCCAGTGAGCAAGCCAGACTGCGCAAACAAAATCAACGCCAACGACACGAACAGCGTACCGGTGAAGATGGCCTGAGCGTCTTCAAAAACAGTGTGGGTTTGAACGGGTGAAGTGGTGGTCATGGCAACTCGCAACGCATGAATCATGCCGTGGATTGTTGGCAATTGCCACACCGTACAATCTGTGCTGCTCCGGGGTGTCCACATGGTGTGGGCTGAGATGGCAATGCCGAACCCGCGAACTTGATCCGGTTCAGACCGGCGGAAGAAGAGCTGTCACATCCCGCGTTGCGTGGACACCCTTGCAGGCCCGTCGGCCAGCGTGGGGCCGCGCCACCGGGGCGACCTTCGGAGCACCCACCCCGTCACCGAAGGAGACCGCCCCGTGAACGCCCCCGCCGACCAGTTCCTCTTTCTCCTTGTCGAGTTCAGACTCCTCTTCATCCTCCTCGTCGAAGTATTCCCCTGCAAAACCGTAGAGGTAAGCGGAACCGGCTTCGTCTTCGCGCTCAAGGGAGTCGTAGAGGCTCA
>CAZGDZ010000459.1:0-1919 GCA_964524855.1 uncultured Macromonas sp. | reverse complement strand
TAGCTGACGATAGAGGTGGTCATGATGGCCTTTCAGGTGGGTCAATAGGGGTTGGAGTGAAGCGGTGCGCCGTGCGTGGCCCAGCCGGGAAACAACGCCAGCCAGGTGCCCACGGTGGGCATCTGTGCGCATGGCTGAAATAACGTGTGGCCGCACAAAGCGGGCTCGTGCCCAGGTGCGAAAGCCGACAAAGTTGGCGCCGCGCTTGATGGGTTGCAGGCTGTGGTGGCTGATTTCAAGGCCAAGCAGGCCCAAGTGGGCGCGTATGGCTGCCAGCCACTGCGCGCCAGTGGCGCGGTCGGGCGCGAGCATGATGCTGTCGTCCATGTAGCGGGCGTAGCTGGTGGCCTTCAGGGTGCGCTTACAAAAGTGGTCAAGGCTGTTGAGGTAGACGTTGGCAAACGTCTGACTCATGAGGTTGCCAATGGGCACGCCGGTGGGCTGGTCACGGCGGGCAAACAGCGTCAGCAGGTGCAGCGTGGGCTCGCACTTGATGGTCTTGCGCAGCAGCGCTTGCAACACATCGCGGTCTATGCTGTAGAAAAACTTGCGCACATCCACATGCAGCACCCAACTGGTGCGCGGTGCGCGGCGCATGGCGGCTTGCAGCCAGTCAGCGGCTTGGTGGGTGCCTTTGCCCGCACGGCAAGCAAAGCTGGTGGGGATGTAGCGGCGCTCAAAAATGGGGGCCAGCACCGCGTAGGCGGCATGCTGCACCACCAGGTCGCGGAAGGCAGGGGCCTCAATCAGCCGAGGCTTGGGGCCGTCCGTTACCCAAAAGCTGTTGCAGGGCTTGGGTTGGTAGGTGCCGTCTGCCAGCTCTTGCTCCAGCCGGTGCAGGTTGGTGCCCAGGTTGCGGGCAAATTCATACTGGGCGCGGTGGTTTTTTTTGCCATGGCTGGCACGCACAAAGGCGGCGTATAGCGCACCTTGGCTGTGAATTTGCGGGTACAGGTTGCCGTGTCGCTTCATGGGCGGCCCCCTGTGCGGTAGGTGTGGTAAAGGTGCCCCAGGCCAATTTTCGCGTGACGGCCAACATGGGCCGCAGCAGCTACCAAAGGGCCATTGGGCGCAACATTTCGGCGCAAGCCGCGACGGGCGCTCCCTCTCTGCCAGACGGCACAGGCCGCATGAGGCTTGTTTGGCACAGAGTCGGCGAAGCCAACGTTGTTGTTCGCGTTGGACCGGGCGTTGTTCAGATTGCGGAACCGGCCCCCGGCATTGCTGCCGTTGTTCCAATTGCCGCGAGAAATCACACAGAGCATGTCAAGCGCCCACCGCACCACCAGCCGTCAAGCCGGTGGGTTTTTCTGCCAAGGCGGCGTGGCCGCTGCCTTGAAGTTCCATTTTGAGCCAGCCGCCAATCATTCGGCCCAGCTCGTCCAGCAGCCGCAGCAGCACCAGAAACCGGCGCTCAGCAGGTGCGCTGGCATCGCTCTTGCCCCCGCTGTAGCCAAACAGGCCCAGCTCGTTGGCCAAGTGCACTTGCATGCGCAGCTGCTCGTGGCGAATGTCCAACTGGGTGAGCGCGGTCTTTTTCTGGTAACGTTTTTGCGCCTCCGTGACCAAGTTGTACACGTCCAGAAACGCCGCCCGAATGCCTTGCGTGAGCGTGTATTTGTGGCAGTTGGGAAAGTGAGCCAAATAGCCCTCCAACTGCACGGCAAAAAGCACCAGCTTGCGGTGCAGGCCCGCTTCGGCATGGATGGATGTGTATTGCTTGGTCATGGATATGGCCCTAATCGCTATCGCTCCGGGCTTACAGATAAACAGAGGCGGCGAAGCCAACGCCGAGGGACGCGAGGGACCGGGCGTTGCTCAGATGGCGGACCCGGCCCCCGGCATTGCTGCCGTGGGCCCAATAGCCGCGAGAAATCACACAGAGCTGATTTAGCAGGTATTGGTAAAAGTAGTCACTG
>CAZGDZ010000458.1:0-1920 GCA_964524855.1 uncultured Macromonas sp. | reverse complement strand
GTGATGGCTCGCGCCCAGCAAAACCAGTAGCGCGCCTCGCAATGGCTGGGTTTGAACCGCAACACCCTGCGCAAAAAGCTGCTGGAGCACGGCCTGCTGGACGGTTGATCCTTCGCCGTCCCAAGCCATTGTTGCCCCCTCTGATTTTCCATTTCCGACTCTCTGACTTCTGGAACCTTCCCGATGAAAGCTCTCCTCTCGGTCTCTGACAAAACCGGCGTGCTCGACCTGGCGCGTGAACTGAACGCGCTCGGCGTGCAACTGATTTCGACCGGCGGCACCGCCAAGCTGCTGGCCGACAATGGTCTGCCGGTGACCGAGGTGGCCGAAGTGACCGGTTTCCCCGAGATGCTGGACGGCCGCGTCAAAACCCTGCACCCCATGGTGCATGGAGGTCTGCTGGCCCGCCGCGACTTGCCCGAGCACATGGCCGCGCTGAAAGAACACGGCATCGGCACCATCGACATTCTGGTGGTCAACCTCTACCCGTTCGAGACCACCGTGGCGAAGGCCGGCTGCACCCTGGCCGACGCGATCGAAAATATCGACATCGGTGGTCCGGCCATGGTGCGTTCCGCCGCCAAGAACTGGAAAGACGTGGCCGTGCTGACCGACGCCAGCCAGTATTCCGTCGTGGTGTCCGAGCTGAAAGACGCTGGCAAAGTCAGCGACCTGACCCGCTTCCAATTGGCCGTGGCCGCGTTCAACCGCATCAGCAATTACGACGCCGCCATCAGCGACTACCTGTCGGCGGTGGACCTGAGCGCCGGCGTGCCGGGCGACGAAGCTGCGCCCCAGCGCCTGGTGTTTCCGGGCCAAAGCAACGGCCGTTTCGTCAAGCTGCAAGACCTGCGCTACGGGGAAAACCCGCACCAGCACGCCGCCTACTACCGCGACCTGTACCCGGCGCCAGGCT
The DNA here is from genome assembly GCA_964524855.1 of uncultured Macromonas sp. GTDB lineage: Bacteria > Pseudomonadota > Gammaproteobacteria > Burkholderiales > Burkholderiaceae_C > CAZGDZ01. Next base: position 1,004 of record CAZGDZ010000458.1, on the reverse strand, counting down.
CGCTGGTCACCGGCCTGCAACTGCAGGGCAAGGAACTGAGCTACAACAACATCGCCGACGCCGACGCGGCTTGGGAAGCGGTTAAGAGCTTTGATGTGCCGGCTTGCGTCATCGTCAAGCACGCCAACCCCTGCGGTGTGGCGGTGGGCGCGCACCCGCTGGAAGCCTACAGCAAAGCCTTCCAGACCGACCCGACCAGCGCCTTTGGCGGCATCATCGCCTTCAACCGCACGCTGGATGGCGAGGCCGCCCAGGCCGTGGCCAAGCAGTTCGTGGAAGTGTTGATTGCCACCGACTTCACCCCCGAAGCGCTGGCCATCTTCAAGTCCAAGGCCAACGTGCGCCTGATGAAGATCGCCCTGCCGGCCGGCGGTGCGACGGACTGGGACAACGGCCGCAATGCGGTGGACGTCAAGCGCGTGGGCTCGGGCATTCTGTTGCAGACGGCCGACAACCACGACATGAAGCTGGCCGACCTGAAGGTGGTGACCACCAAGCAGCCCACGGCCGAAGAAATGGACGACCTGCTGTTTGCCTGGAAGGTGGCCAAGTACGTCAAGTCCAACGCCATCGTGTTCTGCAAGAACGGCATGACCATGGGTGTGGGTGCCGGCCAGATGAGCCGCCTGGACTCCGCACGCATCGCCAGCATCAAGGCCGAGCACGCGAAGCTGAGCTTGCAAGGCACGGCGGTGGCCTCCGACGCGTTCTTCCCGGTCCGCGATGGGCTGGATGTGGTGGTGGACGCCGGCGCGACCTGCGTGATCCAGCCGGGCGGCTCGATGCGCGACCAGGAAGTGATCGACGCCGCCAACGAGCGCGGCGTGGCCATGGTGTTCACCGGGGTGCGGCACTTCCGCCACTGATCGGGCGTACCTGTGGGCCCTCCGAGGGGCTCACAGGGCTTGGGTGTCCAGGAACTCTCGCTCGGCCGCCAGCAGTGCGACGCACAAGGGGTGCTGTTGCTGGGGCTGGTGCATGAACGCCAGCGCCGCTTCGTTGAG
>CAZGDZ010000457.1:0-1950 GCA_964524855.1 uncultured Macromonas sp. | reverse complement strand
GAACACCGTGTTCAATTCCAGCACGTTGGCCGGCACGACGCCCAGCTTCTGCTGTATGCGGGCGCGGTCGTCGCGCAGGCCAAAACCGGCTTTCACCGCATGTGGCCAGGTGAGCAGTTCTGCTACCACGGTGCGGCAATCTGGGTCGTGCAGCTGGAAGACCCAGGCATTGTCCAGGGTGGCCAGTTGCACGGTGTGTGGGCCGTCCGAAGTTTGGTCGCGGTGAAAAGTGGGTTTCGACTCGGTATCGAAGCCCCAGGCAAGGGCTTGCTTCAGCGTTTGGGCCGCTTGGTGCGCTTGCTCGGCGGTGTGGGCCAAGTGAATGCGCGATCGTGGAAGGCGTTCGAACGGATCGAGCAGAGCGATGGCTTCGGCGCTGGGGCAATGGGGGGCTTGGGTCATGGTGTGTGCCCAAGAATAACCGAGCGGGCGCGGTTGGCCGCATAATCGCGCTCCCGCCTCGGTGCCATGTCGGTGCCGCACGCTGCGGGCAGGACAGCCATGAAAAAAACCTTCTCCCTCCAGATTGAGGGCAAACACCCGGACCGTTTGCTGGACGCGATCAAGCACGAACTGAACAAATACGCCAAGCGCGAGCGCCGTAAAGCCCTGCCCGAGGGTGTGCATTTCTGGGACTTTGATTGCAGATTTGGGTTGGACGCCGACAACGCTGAGGCGCTGCACTTCAACGACCTCAGCGCCCGGCTGGACGCGGCGGCCCAGGCCGGTGCCCAGCAGGTGTACGTGGAAATCTTGGCCAAGCCCGGGGTGCGCCAGTACGTGGAACGACAGGGCGCCCCCAGCGCCACGGACGGCGCCGAGAACGACTGAACCTGGCTCAGTTTTTGTGGGCCGCCTGCGCGGCGGCGGCGCGCAGCTTGTCTTTTTTGCTGGGGCGTTTGCCCTTGATGCCGCCTGTGCCGTCGGTGGATGACGCTGCTGGCACTTTGGCTTCGGTGGGTTCAAACCCGGCCACGGTGTCCAGGGGTACCTCCAGTTGCTGGCGCTTCTGGATCAGTTGCCAGTGCGCCAACGTGGCGGCCGTGACCAGGCTGATCGCCAAACCCGAGGCCCCAGCGCGCCCGGTGCGGCCGATGCGGTGCACATAGTCCACTGCCGAGCGCGGCAGGTCGAAGTTCATCACCACCGGCAACTGGGCAATGTCGATGCCGCGGGCTGCCAGGTCGGTGGTGACCATCACGTCGGCTTCGCCGTGTTTGAAGCCAGCCAGCACCTCACGCCGGGCGCCCTGAGTCAGGCCGCCGTGGAAGGCGGTAGCGCGCAGGCCACCGCGGTTCAGCTTGAACGCCAAGTGTTCGGCCGCGTACTGGCTGGCCACAAACACCAGCACCTGCTTCCACTGCTGCGTGTCGATGAGGTGGCGCAGCAGGGTGGCGCGGCGGGCGGTGTCCACCCGGTAGGCGCGCTGTTCGATGCGCGCTAGGTCCACCACGGTTTCGGGCACGCGCAGGTGCTCGGGCTGGCGCAGCAGGGCGTCGGCCAGGCTCTGCACCTCGGCCGGGAAGGTGGCTGAAAACAGCAAATTCTGGCGCCGGTTGGGCAGCAGGTCCAGCACATCGTTCAACTCGTCGGCAAAGCCCAGGTCTAGCAGCCGATCAGCCTCGTCCAGTACCAGATGTTGCACGGTGTTCAGGCGCAGCGCCCCGCTGCGCACCAGGTCCAGCAAGCGCCCCGGGGTGGCCACCACCACCTCGGCGCCACCGCGCAGGTCCATCATCTGCGGGTTGATGGACACGCCGCCGAACACCACCGCCACTTTTAGTGCCGGTTGGCCATGAGTGGTTTGGCCAGGCAGGTGGCGCAGCAGCTCGCGCAGCACGTCGCCGGCTTGCTGGGCCAGTTCGCGGGTGGGCACCAGCACCAGCGCGCGCGTGGGGCGTGGGCCGGGGCGCAGCGGCTCGGCCCACAGGCGTTGCAGCAGCGGCAGCA
>CAZGDZ010000456.1:0-1954 GCA_964524855.1 uncultured Macromonas sp. | reverse complement strand
CGCCGACGACGCCCAGCGTTTCGCCCTTGAGCACATCGAAATCGATGCCGTCCACCGCGCGCACCACGCCGCCGCCGCGCCCGAGCACGTCTTTTTTCAGAGGGAAGTGCTTGACCAGGCCGCGCACGCTCAACAGCGGCTGGGCCGGCCCGCCCACGTCCATGGGGTTGGAGTTCATGGTGCCGTCCTCACTGTTTGATTTCCATTGCCGAGCGCAAACCATCGGCCAGCAGGTTGAAAGCGATCGACGTGATGAAGATCATCACCCCGGGCAAGGCTGCGATCCACGGCTGCACGTAAATGGCCGTGCGCAGCGTGTTGAGCATCAGGCCCCACTCGGGCTCGGGCGGCTTGACACCCAGGCCCAGGAAGCTCAAGCCCGACGCCAGGATCATGCTCACCGCGATCAGGCTGGTGGCGTACACGAAGATCGGCCCCAGCACGTTGCCCAGCACGTGCACCCGCACGATGGTGAAGGGGTTGGCACCAGAGGCGCGCGCAGCATCCACGAAGTCGCGGTTGCGGATCTGGGTGGTCACGCTTTCGGCCACCCGCGCAATGGGCGGAATGAACACGATGGTCAGCGAGATGAGCGAGTTGGTGATGCCGGCACCCAGCGCCCCCGACAGGGCAATGGCCAGCAGCACCGAGGGGAAGGCGTAGAACACGTCGATGGTGCGCATCATCACCATGTTGGTGGCACCGCCCGCGTAGCCCGCGGTGATGCCGATGAGCGAGCCCAGCACGAAGGCGCAGACCACAGGCGTGATACCCATGAACAGCGACAGGCGCGCGCCCACCATGAGGCGGCTGAGCATGTCGCGCCCCAACTCGTCGGTGCCCAGCGGGTGCCCCTCAAAGCCGAGGGGCTTGAGCCGTTTCAGCATGGAGGACTGGTACGGGTCCAGCGGCGCCAGCCAGGGGCCGAAGACGGCCAGCACCAGCAGCACCAGCACCACCAGCGCAGCACCGATGGCCACCTTGTCGCGCAGAAAGCGCCGGCCCACGGTTTGCCAGTAGCCGGGCGATCGTTCGAAATGCAACTCGGGCACTTTGCCCATGTTCACCAATGTGGACGTCATGGCAAGTCCTCCGGTTCAAGTGCGGGCGATGCGCGGATCCAGCAGCGTCTGGATCACATCGATCACGAGGTTGAGCACGACAAAGAACATCGCCAACACCAGGATGGTGCCCTGCAGCAAAGGCAGGTCACGCTGGAAGATGGCGGCATTCAGCAGGAAGCCAGTGCCCGGCCAGGAAAACACGGTCTCGATCAGGATGGAGCCGCCCAGCAGGTAGCCCAGTTGCAGCCCCATCACCGCCAGGGCGGTGGGCGCGGCGTTCTTGACCACGTGCAAGAAAATGCCCAGATCGGTCAGGCCCTTGGCCCGCAGGCCAACAATGAATTCCTGCGCCAGGATCTCGGCCACCAACGCCCGCACGGTGCGCGCAATGATGCCCATGGGAATCACGCTCATGGTGATGGCCGGCAGGATCATGTGCTTGACGTGCTCCCAATCCCAAGCCCACTCGCCAGAACCGCCAGGGCCGGCACCGCCGGGCGGCAGCCACATCAGGATGGACGAGAAGATGATGACCAGCACCATGCCCAGCCAGTAGTGCGGCACGCTCACGCCCAGGACCGAGGTCAGCGAGGCCGCCTTGTCAAGCCAGGAACCCTGGAAGTAGCCCGCCACAAAACCGAACAGGCACCCGAACACGAAGCCAATGGCTGTGGCCAGCACCGCCAAGCGCAGGGTGTTGGTGACGGCACGCAACACCTCCTCTGTGACGGCGCGACCCGACGCGATGGACGTGCCCAGGTCGCCCTGAACGGCGCGCCACACCCAGCTCAAGAACTGTTCCGGGTAAGACCGGTTGAAGCCGTAAAGCTCGATCATCTGCTGCTGCAACTCGGCCGATGCGTCGGGCGGCAGGATGGAGACGAGCGGAT
>CAZGDZ010000455.1:239-1969 GCA_964524855.1 uncultured Macromonas sp. | reverse complement strand
TGTATGCGTGCGAGTTGCCCGGCGTCAAACGCTTGTCGGCCTGACGCGCCCTGGCGTGTCAGGTGTTTTTGCCAACGAATCTGTGACCGTGCGCGAAAAGTTGTCCCTTTATCTGGATCTGATCCGCTGGAACCGTCCGGCGGGCTGGTTGTTGTTGCTGTGGCCCAGTTTGTCGGCGCTCTGGGCGGCTTCGGGTGGCTGGCCGGGCTGGCATTTGCTGACCGTGTTCGTGCTGGGCACCATCCTGATGCGCAGTGCAGGCTGTTGCGTCAACGACGTGGCCGACCGCGAGTTCGACCGGCACGTCAAGCGCACCGCTCAGCGTCCTGTGACGAGTGGGCGCCTATCGGTGAAAGAGGCCTTGGCCGTGGGGGCGGTGTTGGCGTTGGCGGCTTTTGGCTTGGTGCTCACTACGACGCCTGCGGCCATCGCCTGGTCGTTCCCGGCGCTGGCGGTGGCTTTGGTGTACCCGTACGCCAAGCGTGTGGTTTCCATGCCGCAGGCGGTGCTGGGGGTGGCCTTCAGTTTTGGCATTCCGATGGCCTACGCGGCCGTGCAAAACGCTGTGCCCTGGCAGGCCTGGGGCTTGCTCGTGGCCAACCTGTTCTGGGTGCTGGCCTACGACACCGAATACGCCATGGTCGATCGGGACGACGACCTGCGCATTGGCATGAAAACCTCGGCCATCACCCTCGGCCGGTGGGATGTGCTGGGCGTGACCGCCTTTTATCTCGCCCACCTGGCCCTGTGGGGTGTGTTGCTGTGGCCGGTGGCCGGTGGCTGGTGGTTTGGGCTCGGCCTGGTGCTGGCGTTGGTGCAGGTGCTGTGGCACTTCAGCATGATCCGCAGCCGCACCCCCGAGGGGTGCTTCCGCGCCTTCCGCCTCAACCACTGGCTGGGCTTCACCCTGTTTGCCGGCCTGGTGCTGTCCATGGCCTTCAGCGGCGTTTAACCGCCGAACTCGTCACCCAGTTCTCGAGCCCGCTGTTGGGCGGCCAGCATGGCTTGTACAAAGGCATCGGCCACTCCGCTGCCGGCCATTGAAGTCAGTGCCGCGTAGGTGGTGCCACCCTTGGATGTGACGCGTTCGCGCAGCACTTCCGGGGGATCTTGCGAGGCCTGCGCCAACTGCGACGCGCCCACAAAGGTGCCGATGGCGAGTTGGGTCGCCGTTTCTGCGCTCAACCCCATCTCGGTGCCGGCGCGGCGCATGGCTTCCAGGAAGTAAAACACGTACGCTGGTCCAGAGCCCGACAAGGCTGTCACGGCGTCCAGGTCGTGCTCGGCCGGCAGCCAGACGAACTGACCGGTGGTGCCCACCACGGCTTCCACCCGTTGCCGGTCATCGGTGCTGGCGGCCGGTCGCGCGTACAAGCCGGTCATCCCCAGGCCGACCAGGGCCGGTGTGTTGGGCATGGCGCGCACGATACGCTCCGTGCCCAGCCAATGCGCCATGCTGTCGCTGCGGATGCCCGCGGCCACGCTCAGGTGCAGCGCCCCCCCGGTGTGTGCTGCGGCAGCCAAGGCGGCTTCCCGAAACGTCTGTGGCTTCACCGCCCACACCACCACCTGCGCCTGGGCCAGGGCGGGGCCCGCCGCTTCCTGTACCCGCACACCCAGCTCTGCGGTCAGCTTGTCGCGCTGCGGTGCGTATGGCTCCACCACATCAATCTGGGGGGCGGCGAGCCCTTGGCGCAGCAAGCCGCCAATGATGGCGCTGGCCATGTTGC
>CAZGDZ010000455.1:0-229 GCA_964524855.1 uncultured Macromonas sp. | reverse complement strand
CCGCCACCAATGAAGGCCAGGCGGGTGTCGGGAGCGAGGGAGGGGGCTGAAATCATGGTGAAAGGGTGGTTGCAGCTTGAAAGTGGCTGGCAGCGTGCGCAGCGCATGTGGTTTTGAGGATACACCGTCACGAGCTCCTCAATGGGGGTTGACATTGCTGGCGAACGATGTGAGAATACGCAGCTTCGCCCAAATTGGGTGGAGTGCTCTGCCCACCGAAGTCTTTTTG
>CAZGDZ010000454.1:1453-1975 GCA_964524855.1 uncultured Macromonas sp. | reverse complement strand
CTCTCGTTTCATCGTGATGGATTCCTTCATCGCTGACGCTGGACTAGAAGTGAGTCTCATGGTGACATCTGCTGCCGGTCCTTCCACGGGCCCACGTCAGCTCACACATGGCCAAGGCTCCTGCCCTCTTCCCCCCTAATGGCGTGAGTGTCCTGCTCGTTCTTTTGTGAAGGCGACCGAGCATAAAGCATGAACACCACCTGCGTGGGTTATGCCAAGCTGTACGACCGATGGCGGATCACCTCAGAACAGCGAGGGCTGTGCGCCGGTATTGGAACGCTGCAGATCACCGGCCGAGACCTGCGGCGCAGGTTCAGCGGTAAACGTCCCGTCGGCGGGCACGGCACACAGCTTCATGGCTGCGTTCACGTCGGCGTTGAGCCAGATCTGGAACTGCTCAGGCGGGAGCACCACCACGCTGCGCTTCTCATCCCCAGGTCGGTGAAACCGCCCCATCACCGGGTGGCCATCGGCGTTGACCGTGAGCATGGAGAACGAACTGACGATCTCGCCGGTGCTGGT
>CAZGDZ010000454.1:0-1443 GCA_964524855.1 uncultured Macromonas sp. | reverse complement strand
CCAGCGGTCCCAGATGCTGGCCACGCCCATGGGTTGACCGTCCGCTCTCTGAATGCGCCACCTCACCGCCCTGCCCGTCTCCCAGTTGGGCTCGAAGAAGTCGTCCAGCAGTGCGATGGCGAATTGACGCTTGCGCCATGGCGTGCGGTAGCTGGGTTTCTCCGCCACCGTCTCGGTGCGAGCGTTGTAGGTCTTGCGGCTGATCTGCGTGGCGGTCTGTCCGTCCTGGGCCCAGTGCGGGATCAACCCAAACCTGGCTGCCTGGCAGGTGATGCGGGCTTGACCGTCCAACAAGGCGATCGGTGCTGCATAGCCTGGGTAGGTTGCCTGCGGGCAGTTCAGGCCCGAGACGTCCACGCCCAAGGTTTCACGGCTCCAGCGGTCGTTGCGGGTGGGGGTGAAGTTGGCGCACATGGGCTGAACGGAACTGACTGCTCACTGCCCAAAAGATAAGCAGCGTCAATGGGCAGCTTGCAAATCAACGGTTTGTACCACTTTGCCTGGGCTTATCCACAGGGATGCCCACGGTAAATGGGGACGAGTGAGTGTGTTTGCCCCACCCAAAAGAAACCCGGCCTAGGCGCTGTGTGCCCGGCCGGGTTGAAGACGTGCCAGGCACGCCCCCGCTCAGGGAGGTGAAACGGGGCTGGTTGAAGCCAGCCCCTTGAATCTAACAGCAATTCGCAAGGGCGGGTGTTGTCCGTTGAAGTCGTGTTGATCAGCCCGGATCGCAGCCTGGAGGTTTTCTGCGTATCGGTTTTTGATCCGCAGGCGGTGTAATATCAACTCAATTCTATTGAGTTTCACTCCTTTCCTGCCTCACTGACTCTGCCCATGCCCGTCAAACCGATATCTGCTGAACTGCAGGCGCTGCGCCGCCAGAACGCCTTGGCGCTGTTCGTGCGCTGGCGTCTCCAAGAGATTGCCGAGGGTCGCGGTGGTGGCGACAAGGCATTTGCCGAAGCCGTGGGCATCGACAACGCCCACTGGAGCCGCCTCAAGGCTGGCACCCCGCTGGGGCCGAAGTTGGCCCGCCGCCTGGAGGCCGCCTGTGGGGTGGAGGTCGGTTGGCTGGACCAGTCGCACGATGGGGTGACGCAAGCACCGTGTGCCGATGCTGCGCGTTCGGATGGCACACCCCAGTGGACTGACATTGAGCCGCTGGAGAGTCCGTCGCGCCAGGTGCTGCTGCAAGGCCTGGGGGCCAAAGCCGCTTTGGAGATGCCCTGGATGCAGCACAGTACACCGGCTGGGTTCCCTTCCCCTGCTGCGGATTTTGAGGTGAACCGGATTGATCTCTCCGAGATGCTGGCACTGGACGAGCCTTACTGCTTCATGACCCGTGTGCGCGGTCAGTCCATGGTCAATGAAGGCATCCACGATGGTGATCTGGTCGTGGTCAACCGATCCCTGACACCCAAGCACGGTGACATCGTCGTGGCG
>CAZGDZ010000453.1:0-1980 GCA_964524855.1 uncultured Macromonas sp. | reverse complement strand
TTTGATCCAGCCATGATCGGCCAAAAAACTTGCGCAGGAACATAGGATCTACCAGAGCCGGGTAGTGCAGATAAACAGAAGACCTACAAAAATGCCGCTCACCTGGTTCAAGTGAGCGGCATTGTGCTGCTGCGCTGTAATCAGCCAGCGTTGGTCGTGCTACGTGGCGCAACCGGCTGGTCGTCGTTGGATATCGTCACCTCGACCCGGCGGTTCATCGACCGGCCAGACGAGGTGTCATTTCCCGACACCGGGTATTGCTTGCCATAACCCTGGGTGGCGATGCGCTCCGGGCCAACGCCCATTTTTATCAGCGCCATGCGTACCGAGTTGGCGCGAAGTTGCGACAGGCTCAGGTTGTAAGCGGCGGAGCCGGTGCTGTCGGTGTAACCCTCGACGATTACCTTGCGCTCCGGGCTTTGCTGGAGGAACTGAGCCAGTTTGTTGACGTTGTTCATGCCGCCGGGCTTCAGTTCCGCACGGTTGAGGTCGAACAGCACATCACCGAAAGTAACCAGCGTGCCACGGTCAGTCTTTTTGGTATTCAGGCTATCCTGCAGCTGCTTGATTTGCGCATCGCGCGCACTGAGTTGCACGTCGCGCGCATCGATTTGTGCGTCACGTGCATTCAGGCGAGCGTTGGCACGTTCGGCGGCAGCCTTGCCCAGGTTCTGTTCAGCGCTACGCAAGGCAATGGTCTGCTTGGCGACTTCGATGCGCTGGTTGGTCAGGTAGGCCAGTTGATCGACTTTCTGTTCATCCTCGCTGGCGCGGTAGGCTTGTTCGGCCTTGTCCAGCATCTCGCTGGCGCCCTTGGTTTCCAGGGCTGCGACCTTGCTGGCTTGCGGGTCCGATTGCAGCGTGGAGAAATTGCTGCGTGCCTTCTCCAGATTGACGTTGGGCTGCGAGGAGCATGCGGCCAGGCCTACGCTCAATGCCAGTAAGGCGGGAATCATTACTTGAGTACGCATATTCGGATAATCCTTTAGCTGTTGGCGGAGTCTGTGTTTAGCGTGTTTGGCGGCCGGGGTTAAAGGCTGCTGCCACGCATACTTTCCTCGCGCATTTCCTCAACGCCCTGGCGGGCGTCTTTCAGGGCTTTTTCAGCCTTGGCTGCCTGGGCTTTGCGTTCTGCCAGGCGGGCATCCCACTCGGCCTGTTCGGCCAGGCGTTTGGCTTCTTCGTAGTTTTGCTCGTGCAGTTGCTGCTCGGCTTGCTTGAGCTTCTCTTGTGCGGATTTCATTTCCACGGCGGCGAATTCCGTGCCACCGGCACTGACCGCAGAGTTGACAGCCGATTTGCTCACTGCGAGCTGCTCGCTAGGTGGATTGCCGGCGCAGCCGGCCAGCAGCAGGCTGCTGCCGAGGGCGAGTGCGGCGAGTGTCCAGGTTGACCGTTGGCTAGGTTGTGGCCGGGCAGGGGCGATGATCATGGTATTCAATTCCATTGGTGATTTCCTTGCATGCAGTGGTTCCCATGATGGTCACCAGCCAGCGTTTTGACTGAAGGCGGCGGACGTATTTGGACAAGGTGCAACAGACCTATGCCAACGACCGATCGTCAGAACGCTACGAAGCTTAGAGTGTGTTTAGAACAATATCGTTCAAAAAAAACAACGGAAATAATCTTTTAAAGTATTTTTTCTGGATTTATTCGTTTCGATGTTTTCTTTTTTGAACGGGTGCGCGCGCAGGTACGCCGACCCATTGCCGGGGCACGTGGGCCGTTCAGGGGGCACGCAGAGAGTTCAGCGGTTGTGAAAATAGCCTGCGCCGTCGTGAGGCCGCCTCCAGGCGTTCTCGGCAAGACGCCTCACCGGGCTGTGCCGCGTCGCGCCCGGAGGTAGGGTGGTTTCGGAGCGCAGCGACAACCCGCCAGGATTGGTACCGGCTTATCCAGACTGCGTCAGCAGCGAGCGTTTGGAGGCGGTCGCTACAGAGCGGTTTTTTTCACACCACTATTCAGTGGTTGGTGCTGTCC
>CAZGDZ010000452.1:0-1980 GCA_964524855.1 uncultured Macromonas sp. | reverse complement strand
TGCAGCCCAGCGCGCAGTTCGAGCGGCTGGTGCAGTTGCGCCCCCCGCCGGCCGAGCGCCCGGCCGTGGCCGAAGAAACCCCGGGCGCCGCGCACCTGAACCACCTGCGCCACCTGGGGGCAGGTGCCGGGCTGGACCGTTTTTTGGGCAGCTACTTCGAGACCTATCTGTCCATGGCCAGCCCGGGGCAGATTCTGCGCACCCTGGTGACGCTGCGGCGCGATGGCGACAGCGTGTACTACCAGCGCACCGAACGCTTCCCGGACCCGGCCGTGGGCAAGACCTTCCACGGCGTGTACCTGGGCGCGGTGCATTTGCTGACCGACCGCATCTTTTTGAACGACTACGAAACCCTGACCGGCCTGGAAATGACCCAGACCATCTTGTTTCCATCGTTCAAGAACCGGGTGTCGCGCTTGAGCGGGCTGCGCCTGGGCGTGTCAGGTACCGAGGATCGCACGCCCTGCTGCACCCGGGTGGTGTACGAGTATTTAGGGCCGCAGGTGAACCCGCGGCGTGCGCTGCGGCTGTGCGGGCTGTTTGGCCTGGACGATCCGCGCATCGACCCGCTGACGCGGCGGGCCATCACCAACGACATCGCACCCGGCGAATGGCACTTCCGGGCGCGGTTTTGAGAACGCGCCCTGCGACCGCGCTCAGCCCGCCCAGGTGTATGCCGTCTTGACCGTGGTGAAGAACTCGGCCGCGTAACGGCCCTGTTCGCGCGGGCCGTAACTGGAGGACTTGCGCCCGCCAAATGGCACGTGGTAATCCACCCCGGCGGTGGGCAAGTTCACCATCACCATGCCGGCCTGCGCATGGCGCTTGAAGTGCGCAGCGTGCTTCAGGCTGGTGGTGGCGATGCCGGCCGACAGGCCAAAGGGCGTGTCGTTGGCCACCTGCAGAGCTTCCTCATAGTCCTTCACGCGGATCACACTGGCCACCGGGCCAAACACCTCTTCGCGGTTGATGCGCATGGCGGGCGTGGTGTCGGTGAACAGCGCCGGCGCCAGGTAATAGCCTTCGGTAGAACGCTGCAAGCGGGTGCCGCCGCACAGCAAGCGCCCGCCCTCGGACCGCGCCAGCTCCACATAGGCCAAATCCTGCTCCAGTTGCGCCTGACTGACGACCGGCCCAATTTCGGTGCCGGGATGGCGGGCATCGCCCACCACCAGCCGCTGCACCCGATCGCGCAGCGCGTCGATGAAGGCGGGGTAAATGCCTTCGGTGACGATGAGCCGGCTGGACGCGGTGCAACGCTGACCAGTCGAGAAAAACGCGCTTTGGGCGCACAGTTCCACCGCCTGCTTTAAGTCGGCGTCGTCCAGCACCACTTGCGGGTTTTTGCCGCCCATTTCCAGTTGCACCTTTTTGTGCTGGGCCATGCACGCCGCAGCAATGCGCTGGCCCACGCCCTGAGAACCGGTAAAGCTGATGGCGTCCACACCCGGGTGGTTGACCATGGCCTCGCCCACCGTGCGCCCCTGGCCCATGACCAGGTTGAACACCCCGGCCGGAATGCCGCTGCGGCCGATGATGTCGGCCAACGCCCAGGCGCAGCCCGGCACCAGATCGGCCGGCTTGATGACGACGCAGTTGCCGTAGGCCAACGCCGGCGCGATCTTCCAGGCCGGGATGGCGATGGGGAAGTTCCACGGCGTGATGAGGCCGATCACGCCCAGCGGCTCGCGCGTGATTTCAACCCCAACCCCGGGGCGCACCGAAGGCAGGGTTTCGCCGTTCAGGCGCAGGCATTCGCCGGCAAAGAACTTGAAAATGTGGCCCGCGCGGGTGACTTCACCCACGGCTTCGGGCAGCGTCTTGCCCTCTTCGCGGGCAAGCAGGTTGCCCAGTTCGTCACGCCGGGCCAGAATTTCGCTGGCGATCTTGTCCAGCGCATCGGCCCGGGCCTGCACGCCGCTGGTGGACCAGGCTGGGAAGGCTGCGCGCGCGGCGTTGACGGCGGCGTCCACCGACGCA
>CAZGDZ010000451.1:0-1982 GCA_964524855.1 uncultured Macromonas sp. | reverse complement strand
CCAACAGCAAGCCGTTGATCATCATCAAAATGACGTAACGGTTGTCCGACACTTCGGTCAACGCGGTGGTGACCTTCATCGGAATCTGCATCAAGGTCATGATGTAGCCGAAACTCGCGGCGAACGCGATCAGCACCATCACGATGGCCAGCGTTTTGACGGTGCGGTGGATCAACTTGGGCAGCTCACCCCAGCGGTAGTCGCGGTAGATGAACATGGTGACGAAGAACGCCCACAGCACCGCAATCGACGCCGACTCGGTTGGCGTGAACACGCCGCTCAAAATGCCGCCCAGGATGATGACCATGGTCATCAAGCCCCACAGCGCGTCCGCGCAAATTTTGAGGGCTTGACGCAGCGGGATCACTTCCCCTTTGGGGTAGTTGCGCTTGCTGGACATGTACAAACACAAGCCAGCCAGGGACAGGCCCAACAACAGGCCCGGCAACACGCCCGCGATGAACAGCGCGGCAATCGACACCGAGCCACCGGCCGCCAACGAGTAAATGACCGCGTTGTGGCTGGGCGGAATGAGAATGGCCTGCACCGAGCCACTGACCGTGACGGCGGTGGCAAAGTCGCGCGGGTAGCCCTTTTTCTCCATCTCGGGAATCAGCACACCGCCCACCGACGCGGTGTCGGCCATGGACGAACCCGAAATGGCCCCGAAAAAGGTGGAGGCCAGGATGTTCACCAACGACAGACCGCCGCGGATGAAGCCGACCAGCACGTTGGCGAACGCCACCAGGCGACGCGCCATGCCGCCTTCGGCCATGATGGCACCGGCCAGCACGAAGAAGGGGATTGCCAGCAGCGAGAACTTGTTGACGCCGTTGGCGATCGAGATCATCACCGCGTCGAGCGGGATGTCGATCCACCAGGCGCCAATGAGGGCGGCCATGCCCATGGCGTAGGCCACCGGGGTGCCGATGAGGATGAGGATGAAGAAACTGCCGAGCAGGATGATGGCTTCCATGGTGTCCTCCTCAGGCGGCTTCGTGATCGAACGTGACGACGGCGCGGCGACTCTGGTCGCCCAGGAACAGGTGTTCCAGCACGAACAAGGCGGTCACCGCCCCACCGATGGGCACCGGCGTGTAGGTGAAGCCCACCGGCATCCACGGCAGCTCGGGGATGGACTGGCCCCAGGTGCCGATGCACAGCTGCACGCCGTACCACAGCATGAACAGGCTGATGGCCAGCATCAGGCCGTGCACGATGACGTACAGGCGCTGGCGCAGGATGGACGGCAGCCGCTGCGTCAGCATGGCCACCGCAATGTGGGCGCCGGCGCGGTAGCTGGCCGCCGCGCCCAGGAAGGTGAAGACCACCATGAGCAGGATCGAGATCGGCTCGGGCCATTGCGAGCCCGTGCCCAGCACGTAACGGGCAAAAATGCCCCAGGGAATGAAGAGGGACATCAGCACGATGCACGCGCCAGCGATCCAGATGCAAGCCAGGTAAACCGCGTCCAGCGCGCGGTGAAGGGTGTCTGCCATGGTGGTCTCGGGTGGGGCTGCGCTTTACTTGACGGCGTCGATCTGCTTCATCAGGTCGGCCAGTTTTTCGCCGTACTTGGCGCGCACCGGGGCGGTGGCGTCATAGAAGGGCTTCTGGTCCACGTTGATGAATTCCACGCCCGAGGCTTTGAGCTTGGCGCTGTAGTCCTCCACGCTCTTGTCCCACACGGCACGCTGCTCCAGCTGCGCTTCGCGCGAGAGCTTTTTCATCAGCGCCTGGTCGGCCGGGCTCAGGCGGTCCCAGGCCACTTTGGACATCACGAAGATCTCGGGAATGATCAGGTGGTTGGTCTGCGCGTAGTACTTGGCCGGGGTGCTGTAGTGGTTGGCGGTGAAGTAGCTGGGCGGGTTGTTTTCCGCGCCGTCGATCACGCCGGTCTGCAGGGAGGTGAACACCTCGCCGTAAGCCATGCTGATGCCGTTGCCGCCCATGGCGTTCATGGTGTCCACGAACAGCGGGTT
>CAZGDZ010000450.1:0-1999 GCA_964524855.1 uncultured Macromonas sp. | reverse complement strand
GTGAGTTCGCAGCGTGTGCTCGAGGAAATTGAAGACATCACCAACCCGAAGGTGAAGGCCGGCAAGAAGGCGCTTACGCAGGAGCAGACTCAGCTCAAGGCCAGCGTGCTGGCGGTGCTGGATGTGGTGCGCGACGAGTCGAGCAAGGACGCCGCGGTGCGTCTGGTGTTCGAGCCCAAGAGCCGCACCATAGAGCAGAGCGAACTCATTACCCAGCTGCTGGCACATACCAGCCTGGAAACCTCAGCGCCCATCAACCTGACCATGGTGGGACTTGACGGCAAGCCGGTGCAGAAGTCTTTGCGGCAAATCCTCAACGAGTGGATTGCCTTCCGCCAGGACACCATCGTGCGGCGTTCGCGCCACCGCCTGGGCAAGGTGCTGGACCGCATCCATATCCTTGAAGGGCGGCAGATTGTGCTGCTCAACATCGACGAGGTGATTGCCATCATCCGCGCGAGCGACGAGCCCAAGGCCGCGCTGATGGCGCGCTTCAACTTGAGCGACCGGCAGGCCGAGGACATTCTGGAAATCCGCTTGCGCCAGTTGGCACGGCTGGAGGCCATCAAGATTGAGCAGGAGTTGAAGGAACTGCGCGAAGAGCAGGGCAAGCTGGAAGACATTCTGGCCAACCCCAACAGCCTGCGCCGCCTGATGATCAAAGAGATCGAGGCCGACGCCAAGACCTTTGGCGACGAGCGCCGCACGCTGATCCAGGCCGAGAAGAAGGCGGTGGCCGAGATCAAGGTGGTGGACGAGCCGGTCACGGTGGTGGTGTCCAGCAAGGGCTGGGTGCGTGCGCGCACCGGCCACGGGCACGACGCGGGGGGCTTTGCCTTCAAGGCGGGCGATGGCCTGTATGGCACCTTTGAATGCCGCACGGTGGACACGCTGATTGTGATGGGCAGCAATGGCCGTGTGTACAGCGTGCCGGTGGCCAGCCTGCCGGGCGCGCGCGGCGACGGCCAACCGATTACCACGCTGATTGACTTGGAAGCGGGCACGCAGCCGGTGCATTACTTTGCGGGCGCTGCAGGCACCACGCTGCTGCTGAGTGGTTCCGGTGGCTACGGCTTTTTGGCCACGGTGGACGACATGGTGAGCCGCCAAAAGGCTGGCAAGGCCTTTGTGACGTTGAACGAAGGCGAAGCCCTGTGCGCCCCGGCACTAGCCAGCGGCGCCATGGTGGTGCGCCTGGCCGGGCAAGAGGGTGGTGTGATTGCGCCGCCCACTGCCCCCGAGGGTGGCGAAGCGAATGCCGCGCTGGCGCCGGCCACGCACGTATGCTGCGTTTCCGCAGGCGGGCGCATTTTGACTTTTGAGCTGAGCGAGCTGAAGCTGCAGCCTAAGGGCGGGCGCGGCCTGATGCTCCTGAGCCTGGACGACAAGGACATGCTGGCGGGTGCCGCAGCCTACACCCGCAGTGTGCGCATCGAAGGCGTGGGCCGGGGTGGCAAGCTGCGTGACGAAACGCTGGAAATTCGCAGCCTGAACAATGCCCGCGCCGCACGTGGCCGCAAGGGCAAGGACGCGAGCTTCGGGTTCAAGCCGGCACGGGTGTTCCGGCTGGTGTGATCAGGCCAGCTCTGCCATCAGTTCAATGTCCACCCACGCGCCCAGCGGCAGTTGGGCCACGCCGAAGGCGCTGCGCGCGTGCGCACCCACTTCGGGGCCAAAAACCTGGCCCAGCAGCTCCGAACAGCCGTTGGTGACCAAGTGCTGTTCGGTGTAGGTGTTGGTGGAGTTGACCAGGCTGAGCACCTTGACGATGCGCTTGACGCCGTTGAGGTCGGAGCCAGCAGCCACACAGGCGGCGTGCAGTGTGCCCATCAGGTCCACGGCGACGGCGCGCGCGGCGGCCTTGGCTTCTTCGGTTGTCATGGTCAAACCCACTTGGCCAACCCAGGGCTTGCCGTCCTGCTTGGCAATGTGGCCGCTGAGCAGCACCAGTTTGCCGGACTGCACGAAGGACACGTAGGCGGCGGCGGGCACGGCCACC
>CAZGDZ010000449.1:0-2011 GCA_964524855.1 uncultured Macromonas sp. | reverse complement strand
GGGATGTGGTCAGCCGCATGAACATCATGCTGCCGGGGCAGCGCCCGTTGGTGGCACCCAGCGCCGTGGTTCAGGCCCGCCAGCGATTGGGTAGCGAGGCCGTGCGGCAGGTCTTCAATTTGACTCAGAAGTGCTGGCATGAAGCCGCTGATCACCCGACCTGGGCAGGATTACGCTTGCTGGGTGTCGACGGCGTCGTTTGGCGCACGCCCGATACGCTGGAAAATCGAGAGCGCTATGACTCGTCCAGCAATCAGCATGGCGATACTGGGTTTCCCCAGGTGCGCATGGTCTGCCAGATGGAGCTGACCAGTCATATGCTGATTGGCAGTGCGTTTGACGGCTATCGCAGCAACGAAATGAAACTGGCCGAACAACTCATCGAAACCACTCCCGATCACTCGTTGACCCTGTTTGATCGCGGCTTTTACTCCCTGGGTTTGCTGCATCAATGGCAGCAAGCGGGCACCCAGCGCCATTGGCTGATGCCGCTGAAAAAGGGCACGCAGTACGAGGTGATTCAGCGTTTTGGCCGGCAGGATGCGGTCGTTTCGCTAAGCACTTCGCCGCAGGCGCGCAAGCAATGGCCAGGGCTGCCTGAGCGCCTGACCGCGCGACTGCTGAGCAAAACGGTCAAGGGCAAGGTTCGCCAGATCCTGACCTCGATGGCCGACCCGTTGCGCTTCCCACACGACGAAATCGTCGACCTGTATAGCCAGCGATGGGAGATCGAACTCGGGTTTCGGGAAATGAAACAGACCCTGCTCAATAGCAGTTACACGCTGCGTAGCAAGACGCCAGAGATGATCGCGCAGGAGCTGTGGGGCGTGTTGCTAGGCTACAACTTGTTGCGCTATCAGATGGTGGAAATGAGTCGTCACTGCCCAGGAATTTATCCAAGCGAAATGAGCTTTACCGCCTGCACCTGGGCGATTCTCGGGTTTATCAACAGCGTCTCCGCCGATCGCTCCGGGAACATCCCCAAGTACCTAGCCGAGCTGCATGCCTCGGCCCCGCATTACGTCCTGCCGCATCGACGGGAGGAGCGCGTTTACCCTCGGGCTATCAGGCTTAAATCTTCGAAGTATCCGATCAGAAATAAAAATGCCAGTCAGCTTAACTGACTGGCATTAGCCTTGGCTCCCGTTTTTTTATCCGCGTTTGCCTGCTAATCGTTGAGCAGGCTGCTGCGCAGGCTATCCGATAGCCCGTTGGGTGCCAGCCAGATGCCCAGGTAGGCGCTGGCCAGCTCCGGATCGGTGCTGGTAAAGGCGAGTTTGCCGTTGCGTTCCAGGCTCAGCCCGCTGTCAGTGGTGTAATTGAGGGCGTAACGATCGCCTGGGGCGATGTTCTGGAAGCTCGCGTGCAAGGCGTCCAGGCCGCTGCGCAGGCGTGCGAGCGTGGCCTTGTCATGTTGTCTGTTCAGCGTGGTCCAGGCGGCCTCGATCACGTCTTCGCGCTGGATTTTGCGGAAGTAATAGAGCTCCAGGCGCTTACTGCGTTGCCTGTCCAGGATCTGGGGTGCGCTGACGTTGGGTTCGGTGTAGAGGGCAGCGGCGTAGACGTCGGCCCACAGGTAGCGCAGGACGCTTTGGTTCTTGCGTTCCAGGCTGACTTGCGCCAGGGGTCTCTCGGGAGCGAAATTCGCCTCACGCAAGCGCTCGTCAGGGTTGGCGAGCAGGGTGGGGCTGAGCAGGAGCAGGGCGACAAGTGCCAGCAGTTTGCGCATGCGGTGACTCCGGGTGGCGGCAGTCGTTATTTTGCCTGCGCAATGATTTGCGTCAAGTTTCGAATGCTGTCTTTTGGTGCGCAAGGCTTAAAAAAAGCAAGCGCTCGGGTGGTTAGTTGGGGAGCACATCTTTATAATCAAACGGATTTTTTACCCGCGCTCGGCATCATTATCCGCACTAATGGCATTTTTATTAGTGTGGGTATGGCTATTAAGCAACCAGATGCCGCCCGTATTCTAAAAAAGCTTATAAATCAGTGGTTAGGCAAACCTATGATCAAA
>CAZGDZ010000448.1:0-2019 GCA_964524855.1 uncultured Macromonas sp. | reverse complement strand
GACCCACCAACCGAATCAAGCACTTAGCGCAGAAATGCCTAAGTGCTTTTTTCTTGTCTGAATGTCTTGCAGGCCACTCACATCATGTCTGTCTCGCTCGAATTGCATGTACCCACACACCTCAGGCCTGGTTCCCGCCTGCAGCACTACAAAGGCGGGTTGTACCGGGTTGAAGGGGCTTGTCTGATCGAGGCCACCCAGGAGACCGGCATCCTCTACCGCCCCGAGCAGGGCGATGGCGCTGACATCTTGTGGATGAGGCCTGCGGTTCAGTTCGATGACCTGGTGCCCACGCCGAACGGAACCGTGCGCCGCTTCAGCCCGCGTTGAAATGACGCGCCCGACGCGTTCATGAAGGGGGCTTTCGTTCAGCGGGCGCAGAGCCGGGCATACAACCAGCCCGCCAACACCGCGCCTGCGGCCATGGTCAGCAGCCCGGGCAGGCCCCGCGTGGCGTCAATGAATACCGGCATGGGCGCCACAGCGTCCACCGCTCGCACCGCTGCCACCATGCCCACACCAGCGGCCGAAGCGAGCAGGGCGGTCCGTCCCATAGGCCACCAGCGGGCCAGGCCACTGGCCACCGGCAATGCGATCAACCAGCCCGCGGCCAGGATGCCGCCGTAAACCGGCGCAAAGCCGATCAGGTCTTGCCCAATGACCTGCACCCAGGTACCGGCGGAAATGCTCACCCCCACATCCACCAGCGCTTGCAGGTTCCAGCGTGTCTGCACCACCGAGCCCCAGACTGTCGCCAGCGCCCAGACCAGCAGCAACACCCCCGCGCGCCGAGTCCATCGGGGCGTTGGGGCATCATGGCGGGCACTGGTGTTCATCGAAGTGATTATGAGATACCTCCTTGCTGTGCTCCTGAGCGCATTGGCCATGGCCACATCGGCCCAGCCGGTGCCGTATCGCATCGAGACCGTGGCCACCGGTCTGGAACACCCCTGGTCACTGGCGTTCTTGCCGGACGGGGGACTGCTGGTGACCGAGCGCCCGGGGCGGCTGCGTGTGATCGAGCGTGGGGCGGAGGGTCGCTTCCAATTGCGGCCCGAGCCCGTGGCTGGGGTGCCGCCGGTGCTGGCGAAAGGGCAGGCCGGTTTGTTCGACATCTTGTTGGCCCCGGACTTCGCCAGCAACCGGCGGTTGATGTTGTCGTTCGCCCACGGCACGCCCGAGGCCAATCACCTGCGCGTGGTCAGTGCGCGGTTCGACGGGCGTCAGTTGCTTGACCTGACGCCCATCTTCACATCGCGCCCCGCCAAAACCGACACCCAGCACTTCGGTGGACGAATGGCCTGGTTGCCCGACGGCACCCTGTTGTTTGGCATGGGCGACGGCAACCAAGAGCGCACCGACGCGCAGCGCCTGCACACCCACCTGGGCAAGTTCCTGCGCATCCAGCCCGATGGCCGCGTGCCCGCCGACAACCCCTTTGTGGGCCATGACGGCGCCTTGCCCGAGATTTACAGCCTCGGCCACCGCAACCCGCAGGGCGTGGTGGTGGTCAACGGCGTGCCCTATGCACACGAACATGGCGCGCGTGGCGGGGACGAACTCAACCGGCTCACGCCCGGCGCCAACTTTGGCTGGCCCATCACCACCGGCGGGGTGGACTACACCTACGCCCGCATCACTCCGTACCGCAGTCTGCCCGGCATCACCCCGCCGCTGACGGAATGGACCCCGTCCATCGCGCCCGCTGGGCTGGCGTGGTACGACGGCGCGCTGTTCCCGGCCTGGCGCGGCAGCTTGCTGGTGGCCGCGCTGGCTGAGCGCAGCGTGCGCCGGGTGCCCATGAGCAACGGTACGCTGGGCCCGCAGGAGGTGTTGTTCAAGGAGTTGGGCGAACGCCTGCGCGATGTGCGGGAGGGGCCGGACGGTGCGGTGTATTTGCTGACCGACAACCCGCAAGGGCGGGTGTTGCGGGTGGTGCCGTTGGGGTTTTGAACGTTGCTGTTTCGGGTCGAAGGATCGTAGAAGGCTGATTGCGGGCGCTCAGCCTAAATTTATCAT